>NZ_DBMALT010000010.1:0-71649 GCF_057870745.1 Parasutterella sp.
GTCAATGCGGAGCCGGTTGTCTATCGCTGGAAATGGAAGCTTGAAGACATCGAGTCCGCATTTACTTAATTGATAACGAATTTATAGATTGAACTACTAGTCGCTGCACTTGGGGTGTTATGCCGAGACGGTTTGTTACAGTTTCGTCTTCGACACGAACAAATTCTAACAATTTGTAATATTCTTGAAAAGAATTTTTGTGAAGTTACAATTTTTTTTAGTGGATACACAAAATAAATACCCATCTAAAAGAAGAACAAAAAGTGTTTAGGATCAACAAAATATGAATGGTTGTTTTGTACTTTACCCCTTTGAGCTAGGAGAAACCCTAACAAAAAGAATAAATGTAGGTGTAAGCACGGACAATAGTTTCGGCTGCGAACTCGCCGAAGATGTTGTTTGCATGGAAGATATTCCGCCTTATGACGTGTCGCTGAGAGACGGATGGGCGATTAGCACAACTGAGGGTAATCACACCTTAGTGGGTGAGCCGGTCAAAAACGGAGAGCAGCCCGCTTTGTTACAAAAAAACGGTTCCCGATGGATCAATACCGGCGGTTTTCTCCCGCTTGCTGCCGATGCCGTCGTTTCAGATTCTGATCCACAAGCCCCGGATTTTGCTGCTGATGTGTATCCCTACGAGAACGTCCTGCCGCGCGGGACAGAATGGACCAAAGGGTCTCTTATTCTGAAAAAAGGTACGGTCCTTGGCGCCGGAGCGCAGGCGCTGCTGTTTGAGGCCGGCATCGAAAAGATTCGCGTCTGGAAGCGCCCCTCGGCCGCGATCCTGGCGACGGGGCACGAGATTGCTGAAGCCGGCGCTTTGAGTTCAGCGGGACGCCACTCCAGCAATGCGGTCTATCTCATGAATCTTCTTTCCGGGCTGGGACTGACGGATACGGCGATCTTTTACGCGAAGGACGAAGCCGATTCGATTGCCGACCGTCTGGAAGTGCTTGCTCAAAGCTTCGACTTTATTATCACGGTCGGAGGAACCGGACAAGGTAAGAGCGATATGCTGCGGCTTGCGCTTAAGCGCGCCGGAGCGAAGCAGTCCGAAGATCAGACAAAACTCTCGAGTTCACTGCCTTTTGTATGCGCAAATCTCAAAGGTGCGGTTTTGTTCGGCCTTCCTGGTAATCCGCTCGGGTTCGTCAACATTGTTCAGCGGGTCGTGCTCCCCGTCATTTGGCAGTCTTTCAGAACGGATCCTTTCTTTGTGAGACGTCAAAAAGTATTCATGGGATTTGATTACGAAGGCAAAGCCGGCGACATTTGCGTGCAGTTGGCGCCGTTCGAGGGCAGAGTCATTGCACTTCCCGTACAGAAGGGAAGCGGCCGTTCGTCGGCTTTTCGAGATGCAGCGGCGGCGATTCCGAATCCCCAGGGCCGAAGGATTGAAGCCGGAGAAGCCGTGGAAGCGCAGCTGTTTTTTAACGGCTTATTGAGTTAAAGCGCTTCTGGCTCGGTAAGATAGGTTAGAAAACCAAAAGACCCGAATCCCATGACCCGTTTGACTCGATTGTCTGCAGCTGCGCAGGCACACTATGTTGTCCTCAGAAGTGTGCCGGAAATCTCTTTGATTCCGTTTGATAAGAACATCGAGAAGCTCTTTCAGATCTTCTCAGACGGCTCTCGTGCGTACAGCACTGACATTTCGGCCTTTGCGGTTTTTACCGACCAAATTCATCTGCTGCTGACGCCGCGAGAAAAAGCGGAGGATCTCTCTCGGTTCGTGCAGCAGCTAAGCCGTCTGTACAGCCATTACTTCAATGACGAGTTTTCGCGAAACGGCAAGATTTGGCAGGGCAGATTTGAGTCTTCGCTTCTGCAGGGAAAAGGCAGGCTTTTGGCGGCGACAATTTATATGGAATGGCTGCCGTTCGTTTACGGTTACGGAGAGCCGCAGTTTTATCCGTGGAGCAGCTACTTCCATCACGCCGGCATCCGCAGCGATTACTTCATGGTGCCTTCCATCGAGTATTGGGCACTGGGCAATACGCCGTTTGAGCGGCAAAAAAATTACAAGGATCTTTTTGAACGCGGTCCTGATAAAGTTTTCGGGGAAAGGCTGATGTCTTGTGTAAAACGCGGCTGGCCGATCGCAGACAAGAAGTTCTTAGAGTCTATAGGCGTTGAGGCTGAACGGATGGAGCCGCAGCGCGGAAGAGGTCGCCCCCGCAAGGCGTCCGCAATAAACCCTCTTGAATCTGACACCAATTTATTAAATAAATAAAGAAAATTTTTATAAATTAGTGTCACATAAAAATATTTCTTTGCATTTTGCGAAGTTAAATCTTCTATAACAAACAAGTCTTCAATAAAGAATCCATTCAGGAGAACCCCATGAGCACTCGCTCAGACCAAAGGAAAGATGCTGCCGAGCACGGACTTTATGATCCCGCTTATGAGCATGACGCTTGCGGTGTCGGTTTCGTCGCCAGTGTCAAAGGACAGGCCAGTCACGAAATCGTGACGCAGGCGCTGCAAATTCTAAAAAATCTTGATCATCGCGGCGCGGTCGGTGCTGATCCGCTGTGCGGCGACGGCGCCGGTATTTTGATTCAAATTCCGGATGCCTTCTTCCGCGCCGAAATGGCTAAACAAAACATCCTTCTGCCGCCCGCAGGCGACTACGGCGTCGGCATGATTTTCCTGCCGCGTGAGCACGCTTCTCGGCGCGCCTGCGAACAGGAATTGGAACGCGTCGTGAAGGCCGAAGGCCAAGTTGTTTTAGGCTGGAGAGACGTTCCGGTTGACACCACTATCAGAATGTCGAAGACGGTTTTGGAAACCGCTCCGGTTATTCGTCAGATCTTCATCGGCCGCGGTCCCGACGTCATGGTGCCGAACGCCCTTGAACGCAAGCTGTACGTCATTCGCAAGCTTGCCGGTCACAAAATTCAGGCTTTGAAATTAAAGCACGGCAAAGAGTTCTACGTGCCTTCAATGTCGACAAAGACCATTGTGTACAAAGGTCTTTTGCTGGCAGATCAGGTCGGTGCCTACTACAAAGATCTCAATGATCCTCGTGTCGTCAGCTCCATTGCTTTGGTTCATCAGCGTTTCTCGACCAACACATTCCCGAGCTGGGAACTTGCCCATCCGTACCGCATGATTGCGCACAACGGCGAAATCAATACGGTTAAAGGCAACTTTAATTGGTTAAGAGCCCGCGAACGTGCCGTTGAAACAGCCGTCCTGGGAGATGACGTCAAGAAGCTGCTGCCGATCATCTACGAAGGTCAGAGCGACACGGCTTGTTTAGACAACATGCTTGAACTTCTGGTCATGAGCGGCTACCCGCTGGCTCAGGCCGTGATGCTGACCATTCCTGAAGCTTGGGAGCAGGCAAAAGGACAGATGGATCCGGCTCAGCGCGCTTTCTACGAATACTACGCAGCCATGCTGGAACCTTGGGACGGTCCGGCAGCTGTTGGATTTACCGACGGTGTGCGCATCGGTGCCGTACTCGACCGAAACGGTCTTCGTCCGGGTCGCTATATTCTGACCAACGACGATATTGTGATCCTGGCTTCTGAAGCAGGAACACTGCCGATTCCTCAGAGTCAAATTAAAAAGAAATGGCGTCTGCAGCCGGGCAAGATGTTCATGATCGATACCGAACAGGGCCGCATCATTGAAGACGAAGAAATCAAACGTACCCTGGCTCTGAGCAATCCTTATAAGGAATGGACAAAGCGCCTGAACATTCATCTCTCTGACGTGGTTGCTCCGCCTCCGCTGCCCAACAATAATCCGGTTCCTCTGATCAAACGTCAGGAAGCGTTCGGCTACGGCGAAGATGACATTAAGTTTGTTCTGCGCCCGATGGCGGAAAAAGGCGCAGAAGCAATCGGCTCCATGGGAAACGACACACCGCTTGCGATGCTCTCTCACCGAGCCAAGCCGTTCTATCAGTACTTCCGTCAGCTGTTTGCTCAGGTGACCAATCCTCCGATTGACCCGATCCGCGAACAGCTTGTGATGTCGCTGGTTTCCTTCGTGGGTCCGCGTCCGAATCTTCTCGACATCAACAACGTCAACCCGCCGCTGCGTCTGGAACTCTCCCAGCCGATTCTCGGTATGGAAGAAATGGCGAAGATGCGCCGCATCGACCGCTACACCGGAGATAAGTTCCGCTCCTATGAAATTGACACGACTTATCGTGTTGCGTGGGGCGAAGAAGGTGTAGAAGCTCGTTTGGCTTCTCTTTGTGCACGGGCTGTGGATGCCGTTAAAGACGGCTACAACATTCTGATCCTGACGGATCGGAAGATGAGCGAAGAGCGTGTCGCAATCCCGATGCCGCTTGCTATCAGTGCGATTCACCAACACTTGATCGCGGCAGGTCTCCGCACGAATACCGGTCTTGTCATCGAAACCGGAAGTGCGTTTCAGACGCACCATATGGCCGTTCTGGCTGCCTACGGCGCCGAAGCAATTCATCCGTATCTCGCACTGGAAACCATCGAACAACTCTACAAGCCGGGCAACCCAAGCGGGATCGATGTAAAGACAGCAACGCAGAACTACATTCACGCTATCGGTAAAACCTTCAAGAAGATTATGAGCAAGATGGGTATCTCAACTTACATGAGTTACCGCGGCGCCCAGATCTTCGAAGTACTTGGTTTGGATAAAGAGTTCGTCGATCGCTACTTCCCCGGAACCAGCTGCAAAGTCGGCGGCTTGGGCATCTTTGACGTGATGCGCGAAGCTATTGAACAGCACAAGGAAGCCTTTGCCGATAAGAACCATCGTCACAAACTGCTTCCGACCTTGGGCGAATATCAATGGAGAGCCCGCGGTGAAGAACATATGTGGACGCCTGAAGCAATTGCCAAACTTCAGCACGCCACACGCGGCAACTCTTATCAGACTTACAAGGAATACGCCGAAATCATCAACGACCAGAGCAAGCGCCAGATGACGTTGCGCGGCCTGATGGAATTCAACGTGGATCCTTCCAGGGCCATTCCGCTGGAAGAAGTGGAACCGGCCAAAGAAATTGTGAAGCGTTTTGCGACCGGCGCCATGTCGCTCGGCTCTATCTCTGCAGAAGCCCACGCGGTCCTTGCCGTGGCCATGAACCGAATCGGCGGCAAGAGCAACACCGGTGAAGGCGGTGAAGATCCGAAACGCTATGAAGCAGAAATGCGTGAAGGCCTTTCGCCTGTTAAGAAGGGCGACACGCTGAAGTCGATCTTGGGCGAAGACCGCATCGTGGCCGACGTTCCGTTGGAAGAAGGCGACTCTCTGCGCTCCCGTATTAAGCAGGTTGCGAGCGGCCGTTTCGGTGTGACTGAAGCCTATTTGTCGAGCGCTGACCAAATCCAGATCAAGATGAGTCAGGGCGCCAAGCCCGGCGAAGGTGGTCAGCTGCCCGGTCATAAGGTTAGTGAATACATTGCTCAGTTGCGTTACTCCATCCCCGGTGTCGGTTTGATCTCGCCACCTCCGCATCATGACATTTACTCGATCGAGGACTTGGCTCAGCTGATCCGAGATCTCAAGATGGCCAACGACAAGGCAGACATCAGCGTCAAGCTCGTGAGCGAGCAGGGTGTCGGCACAGTTGCTGCCGGTGTCGCTAAGGCAAAGGCCGATCATATTGTGATTGCAGGCCACGACGGCGGTACAGGCGCTTCTCCGCTTTCTTCCATTAAGTTTGCCGGTACGCCTTGGGAACAGGGCCTTTCTGAAACGCAGCAAACTTTGGTAATCAACAACTTGAGAGACCGCGTCCGAATCCAGGTGGACGGTCAGATTAAGACCGGCCGTGACGTTGTCATCGGTGCGCTCTTGGGTGCTGACGAATTTGGCTTTGCGACGGCTCCGCTGGTTGTGGAAGGCTGCATGATGATGCGTAAGTGCCATCTCAATACCTGCCCGGTCGGTATCGCAACCCAGGATCCAGAGCTCAGAAAACGCTTCCACGGTGAACCGAAGCACGTTGTGAATTACTTCTTCTTCGTTGCCGAAGAAGTTCGTGAAATCATGGCAAGCCTGGGTATTCGCAAGTTTGAAGACTTGGTCGGCTGCTCCGATCTTCTGCGCCAGAAGAAGATGCACCCGGCTAAGTGTGCTCACCTCGACCTGTCTCGCGTTCTCTATCAGCCGGAGGTTGACGACCCGAACAAGCGCCGTCAAAGCGTCAAGCAGAATCACGGTCTGGAAAAGGAACTGGATTACCAGCTGCTGGATCTTTGCCGCAATGCCATTGAGAAGAAAGAAAAAGTCAGTTTTATCTCTCCGATCAAGAACATTCATCGTACGGTCGGTACGAAGATTTCTTCCGAAATCATTCGCTGCTGGGGTGCCGAAGGTCTGCCTGAAGATACACTGCACATTCAGCTGACAGGTACAGCCGGCCAATCCTTCGGCGCTTTCCTTGCCAACGGTGTCACGCTCGACCTGGTCGGCGAAGCCAACGACTATGTCGGTAAGGGCCTATCCGGCGGCCGCATCATCGTTCGCTGCCCGACCGACTTCCGCGGCAGAGGCGACGAAAACATCATCGCAGGCAACACGGTTCTTTACGGTGCCACCAGCGGTGAAGCCTTCTTCAACGGTGTGACAGGCGAGCGCTTTGCGGTTCGACTTTCCGGTGCAACAGCAGTCTCGGAAGGCTGCGGAGATCACGGATGTGAATACATGACCGGCGGAACTGTCGTGGTTTTAGGCGATGTCGGCCGAAACTTCGGCGCCGGTATGTCGGGAGGTATTGCTTATGTCTACGACGAGGACGGAACGTTTGCGAAACGCTGCAACTCTGAAAGCGTCGAGCTCTGTGCTGTGCTGCCGGATAAAGACCAAGCCGCTTCGGGCGACCACAGCGCCTGGCACCTCGGCAAGACAGACGAAAGCATCCTGAAAGACCTGGTCAATCGTCACTTCCTCTACACGGGAAGTCAGAGAGCTCGAGACATTCTCGACGATTGGCCGAGAAGCCTTCAGAAGTTCGTGAAGGTCTTCCCGAAAGAATACAAACAAGCTTTGCTCAAAGGCATTGCTCATTCAGCCGCCTGAGGTGAACCATGGGAAAAGTAACAGGATTTATGGAATTTGAGCGCCTCGAACAGGCGCACGAACCGGTTGCTCAGCGTAAGACGCATTTTCGCGAGTTCATTACTCCGCTGAGTCAGCAGGAAGCAAAGCAGCAGGCCGCTCGCTGTATGGACTGCGGAACACCGTTCTGCACATTCAGCTGCCCGCTGCACAACGTCGCACCGGAATTTAACGATTTGGTCTACAACGAAGATTGGGAGAAGGCTTATCACGTCTTGTCTTCAACCAATAACTTCCCGGAGTTCACTTCTCGTGTCTGTCCAGCGCTGTGCGAAAACGGCTGCATCATGAATTACACGCAGCGAGCTATGGGCGTTAAGTCCATTGAGCGCGCCATTATCACGAATGCCTGGAATCAGGGCTGGGTCAAACCAGAGCCTCCCAAGGAGCACAAAGATAAGTCGGTCGCGGTCGTAGGCAGCGGTCCTGCGGGACTCGCCTGTGCGCAGCAGCTGGCTCGCATGGGCTACGCCGTCACGGTGTTTGAAAAGAACAAACGCCCCGGCGGCCTGCTCCGCTACGGCATCCCTGACTTCAAGCTGGATAAGAGTCTGATCGATCGCCGGATTGCACAGATGGAAAATGAGGGCGTGCAGTTCCGCTGCTCTACGTCTATCGGCGTTCCAGATCATCCGCACGGAATTTGGAACGACAGTGAACGGACGATCGATGTTTCCGAGCTCCTTCGAGATTTCTCAGTCGTCGTGCTTGCTGTGGGTTCCGAAACGCCGCGAGATCTGCAGGTGAAAGGCCGTGATCTCAAAGGTATTCACTTCGCGCTCGAATACCTCCCGGTACAGAATAAGCACAACGCTTCTGAGCCCTTTGACGAAGATATCAGTGCCAAAGATCGAAAGGTTCTGATCATCGGCGGCGGCGACACCGGCAGTGACTGCCTTGGCACCGCGATTCGTCAAGGTGCAGAAAAGGTCCTGCAGATCGACTTGGGTCCGAAGCCGCCGGAAACCTACGATAAGTCGATGGTTTGGCCTAATTGGCCTGCCGTTATGCGTACCTCTACCTCTCAGGAAGAAGGCGGTGAACGGGACTATGCGATTTCCACGAAGGAGTTTTTGTCCGACGGCGAAGGACGGGTCCGCGGTGTTAAAGCCGTGCGTCTGGAGTGGATGAAAGATCCGGTTACCGGCCGCAGAACTTTCAAAGAAATCCCGGACAGCGAGTTCGAAATCGAGAGCGACCTGGTTCTGCTTGCAATGGGTTTCCTGCATCCGAGCAGCCCGGTGATGGATGCGTTCGGCGTTCAAACCGACATGCGCGGCAATGCCCAGGCGGCGTACGAAGGAAAAGATGCCTTCCGCACGAATGTTCCGAAGGTCTTTGCAGCCGGCGATTGCCGCAGAGGCCAGAGCTTGGTGGTTCGCGCTCTGGCTGAAGGCCGTCGGTGCGCTGAGGCTGTCGACAAGTTCCTCAGCGACGAGCAAAATTAATTCTTTTTTTGCATACTGCTCATGGAACGAATTTTCCGATTTCCGATCAAGGTCGGCAAAGAATCAATTGATGTGCTGGGTCATACCAACAACAAAGAGTATCTGCGCTGGATGGAAGAGGCGGCGCTTGCTCACTCGGACTCTCTTGGGTGGACGATGGACCGCTATCTGGGAATCGGGAAAGTGTTTGTTGCAAGTACTCATAAGATTGAGTACTTGCGGCCCACGTTCGAAGGCGACGAACTCACCATGCTTACTTGGGTAGAGACCATGGACGGCGCCAAAAGCCGCCGCTGCTTTTATCTGAAGCGGGACAATAAAGTCTGTATGCAGGGTTGGACTGAATGGACTTTTGTCGATCTTCAGACGGGGCGGGCCGCAGATATTAGTGCGGAGGTTAAGAAAAATTTTCCGCTTGTGCCTCCGGACGATCCGGACCTCAAAGCATCAGGCGTTCGAAGAAGTCCTTCACAGGCATGATCTCGTAAGTTTGGGCGGCTTCGGCTGCCTTTATTCTTTTTCTGCATAAAAAATGTAAAAAATTCTTTACCCCGTGATTAGCTGAATCCGATTTAACGCCTTTAATCAAAGGAATAGCCCGCGCGGGTGTGGCATAATCGATCAATTAGGCATTTGTGTAAGAATGCCTGTTTTGGTTTTATTGGGTCGACGATGGAGAGACAGGACAACGACTGGATTGTCGAAATTAAGGATATGAGCTTTTCTTATGCGGAAGGCTCCCGCGTCATTTTGGATGACGTGAGCTTATCCTTCCGTAAGGGCGAAGTGATTGCCATTATGGGCGGCTCCGGCATGGGCAAGACAACCCTTCTGAAACTTATCGGAGGTTTGCTGACGCCGGATAAAGGAGAGGTCTTTATTGACGGAGAACGGCTGAATACGGCCAACCTCGAATCTCTGTACCGCATCCGCAGAAAGATGGGAATGCTGTTTCAGTTCGGAGCGCTGTTTACGGATATGACGGTGTTCAATAACGTCGCTTTCCCGCTGCGTGAGCACACGGATCTTCCGGAAGCTTTAATTCGTGACCTCGTTTTGCTCAAACTCAATGCGGTCGGACTTCGCGGTGCCGCTCAACTGTACCCGTCTGAGATTTCCGGAGGTATGAGCCGCCGCGTAGCGCTCGCCAGAACCGTTGCGCTCGATCCGATGCTCATTATGTATGACGAGCCCTTTGCCGGCTTAGATCCGATTTCTATGGGCGTGACCGCTCAGCTGATCCGCAATTTGAACACTGTTCTCGGCTCAACAAGTCTGATCGTCACGCACGACGTTCAGGAAACGTTCGGCATCGCAGATTACGTCTATATGATTTCCAGCGGAAAAGTCGCTGCACACGGAACACCTGACGAGCTGCGTCAAAGCAAAGATCCGTTCGTCTATCAATTTGTTAACGGTTTGCCGGACGGTCCCGTCCGATTCCAGTATCCGGCCGAACCGCTGAATCAGGAGCTTGGTCTGAAATGATGGGTATTTTTAATTGGATCAGTTCCGTCGGCGCCTGGGCGCTTTCCGGCGTGCGTACGCTCGGAAACTTCTCACGCTTTCTTTTCCGTTTAGTTGTAAACCTCGGCCCGTCGTTTACGCGTTTTCAAGACACACTCAAACAGCTGTATTTTGTAGGCAATTACTCACTGGTCATTATTCTGGTGAGCGGATTATTCGTTGGCTTTGTGCTCGGTCTTCAGGGCGACTACGTCCTTTCGAGCTACGGCAGCGAGCAGGCGCTCGGCGTTTTAGTTGCTCTGTCCTTGCTCCGAGAGCTGGGACCGGTGGTGACGGCACTTCTTTTTGCGGGGCGCGCCGGTACGTCGCTTACGGCGGAGATCGGTTTGATGAACGCCGGTGAACAGCTTTCCGCTCTGGAAATGATGGGTGTCGATCCTATCCGCAGAATTTTGGGACCGCGTTTTTTGGCCTGCGTCATCTCGATGCCGCTGCTTGCGATCATGTTCTCCGCTGTCGGCATTATCGGCAGCTGGGTCGTGGCTGTTCCGTTGATCGGATTGGATTCCGGCGCCTTCTGGGCACAGATGCAGGCCGGTGTTGAAGTCGGCCCCGATATCGGCAACGGCATTATCAAAACCTTTGTGTTCGGCGTAGCCGTCGGAGCGATTGCGCTTTACGAAGGCTATACAGCTCGTGCAACGCCGGAAGGTGTTTCGAGCGCGACTACGCGAACAGTTGTTGTTTCATCTCTTGTTGTTTTAGGGTTGGATTTCATTCTGACCGCCTTTATGTTTACGCACGGTTAGAAAGGAAAGTCAGTCATGCAGAATCAGAATACAAAAATTAATTTCCTCGTCGGCTTGTTTGTCCTCGGCGGCATTGTTGCTCTGTTGTTCTTAGCGCTCCAGGCCGCAAACCTGAGTTCGTTCTCTACTTCCAAGGGCTACGAAGTCACCGCCTACTTCGATAACATCGGCGGTTTGAAAGCCCGCGCTCCGGTCAGAAGCGCCGGTGTGCTCGTTGGCCGAGTCAAATCCATCAGCTACGACAACGACACGTTCCAGGCAAAAGTCGTGATCTCTATGGAGAACCAATTCAAGTTCCCGGCAGATACCTCTGCGAAGATTCTTACGGCCGGCCTAATCGGTGAGCAGTATATCGGCCTGCAGCCCGGAGCCGATGATAAGGACTTAACAAACGGCGGAAGAATAGAATTTACTCAAAGTGCTGTTGTTTTAGAGAACTTGATCAGTCAATTCATGTTTAATAAGGCTGAAGAAAACGCTGGCTCGAAGAAGGAATAACAAAATGAAAAAGAAGATCTTGGCTCTTGCGCTCGTCGGAGCTGCTTTACTGTCCGGCTGTGCCTCCGTCCCGAAAGACTCCGGTCAGAATCCCGACGATCCCTGGGAAACCTTGAACCGTCAGACCTTTGCTTTTAACCAAGGTTTGGACTTTATTCTGATCCGTCCCTTGGCAAAGGGCTATCAGTTCATCACTCCGAAGCCCGTGCGCGAAGGTGTGACCCGCGTGTTCCAGAACACGATGGAGCCGTCTAATGCGGTCAACAATGTTCTTCAAGGAAAAGTCGAAGAAGGCATTCTTTCCTTGTTCCGTCTCATGATTAACTCCACTGTCGGCGTCGTTGGTATTTTCGACGTAGCCCAGATGGTTGATATTCCCCGTATGCCGGAAGATTTCGGTCAGACCCTTGCAACTTGGGGCGTTCCGAAAGGCCCGTATTTTGTCATTCCGGTCTTAGGACCTTCAACCGTTCGTGACACCGTCGGCTTGGTTCCTGAAGTCTTCCTGGATCCGAACACGTACGTCGGCAGGGACTGGTTCGTATGGCCGTGGTGGGGCGCCAAGTTCGTCAACGCCAGAGAGCGCCTGCTTCCGGTCACGGATATGTTGGATAAGACCGTCGACCCGTACGTTGCGACACGAAACGCTTACCTGCAGCAGCGCCAGAACTCGCTTCAGAACGGTGACGGCCCTGCAATGATTCAGCAGCCGCTGCTGAGCCCGTTCGGCGATGATGACGCTGACGATGCTGATAAACCCGCTATGGATGAAAAGAAATGAAAAAACTGATTAGCCTGATTGTCGTGTTTTTCCTCTCCGTTTTCGGAGTCGCGGCAACTGCTGAACCGAGTCTTGCTCCGGAGAAATTGGTCATGGACGTATCTACTCAGGTTCTAGATGAAATTAAGAAAGACCCGGCTTTGGCAGCAGCCGACCCGGCGCATGTTAATCAGCTTGTAGATAAAAAGATTCTGCCCTATACAGACTTCGCCACGATGACACGTATGGCCGTGGGTCCTTCTTGGAGAAAGGCTAACGAAGCTCAGCGCAAAGAGATCATGCAACTGTTCCGCACGCTTCTCGTTGCTGTCTACTCGGGCGCCTTGAAGGAAGCCAACAACTACACGGTCGAGCCGGCAAAATCTCGTCCGAGCAATGATCCTCGTCTGACGATCGTCCGCACACGCTTGGTAGCCAGCCAGCGCGATCCGATTCAGCTGGACTACCGTCTGATGAATACCGGTAAAGACTGGAAGATCTTCGACGTTTGCGTCGGCGGTGTTTGGCTCGTTGAGAACTATCGTTCTCAGTTTGCTTCCGTTATCGGGAACTCCGGCCTTACCGGTTTGATCGCTCAGCTGAAAGACCGCGTGCAGAAGCTTGAAGCCAATAAAGGGAAGTAAGGATGAAGTTGCAGGCTCAGCACATCGGCTTTGATAATGCCGTTGCGATTTTGAACCAAGGCATACAGGCCATTGATTCAGGTGACAGCGTGATGGATATGCAAGATGTGCAGAAAACCGACAGCGCCGCGGTGGCCGTCGTACTGGAATGGATGCGAAGGGCTCAGGCAAGAAACGCCGAGCTGAAAGTGATCAATGCTCCTGAGTCCTTCCAAAATTTGGTCAAGCTTTACAGTCTTTCCGACCTGATCAAGTAAGACCTTGAGATATGAAAAAAGCCCTCGAAATTTCAGAGGGCCTTTTCGTAACTGCGTCTAATCAAGGCTGGGCCGAAGCGGGTGCTTGAGCCGGGGCAGGCGCAGCAGCCGGAGCCTGATTCTTCAGGCTGTCGATTGCCTGCTGCTGGCGAACCTTGTTCAGGTCGATTTCGGTCTGAACTTTGGAGCGCTTGGCTTCTAAGTCGAGGCGTTTGCTTTCCAAATCCATCTGCATCATCTGATCCTGATAGTTTTGGAGTTTCTGTTTCTGAGCAGCGGCTTCCGCTTCAGCTGCCTGCTGTTTAGCCTGCTGAGCAGCTTTAGCTTCGGCTTTTGCCTTGGCCTGACGAGCCTGAGCAGCAGCACGCTGGCGAGCGGCTTTCTCAGCAGCGCGAGCCTTTTCCAAAGCGACTGCTTGTTCGTTTGCCTGAATCTGACGTTCAGCCTGCTGGACGTTAAGAATCTGTTGGTCCGACGGAGAAAGAGGGACCAGCGGAGTCACGGTCTCGGTGATCTGAGCCGAAGCGGCCGAGCCGATCGCAAATGCGCATACAGCGGCGAGAAGTTTAAGTTTCATATTCGTTGAACCTCACCAAAACACGGGAACAAAGGTTATCGCTTGCAGCCGTACGGGTTGTTCGGCTGAATACGAGTGCTTGTGGGGCCTGTGGATGTCATGATGGCAGGGCCGTACTTGAATTCGCACATCTGACCGACCTGAGCGGAGTTGAAGATTCTGCCGTTCATCTTGAAGGTCAGCTGGACGCCGTCAACCAAAGAATTTTGCGGAGAGGCCGCGCTGGATCCGGCTGCGCCCAAGGCAGCACCGGCGATAGCGCCGATAGCAGTGCCGCTGTCTCTATGATGTGTTACCTGGTTGCCGATCACAGCACCGAGAATACCGCCGAGGGCGGTACCGACCATCTGAGAAACGTTGCGGTCGGACTGATTATTCACGGCAACGCGGGCAGGCTGAATTGCAATAATTTCAACTGTCTGCACCTGCTGGGCCTGGTTGACCTGGTTGCTCCCGTAAACATCGGAACGATACATGTCGCCGTTAGTCTGACATCCGGCAAGAGCGAAAAGAGCAACTGCAGGAACCAGCAATTTTGTTTTGATCATGGCTGACAAACCCCTTTGTCTGTAAAAGTAAATTCTGATCTCTCAATGATAATGAACAATCCTCGGGGTCGGATACTTCCTTTGCGCCTAACTGAGCCATAAGGCCGGCGGAAGGCTAAAAATTGTAAAGATTAGTGTTGGCGTCGGTGGGGAAGGAAAAAATTCACACATGCAAAAAGCTTATCGATTGTGCAAGATTTGGGGATCGGGCCACTTCTTCGTTCGCAACGCTTTTATACTAGGCGCAGTACTTCGAAGCGACACTAAATTGATATGCTGTTCTCTCAGATTCTTTCCCAGGTGAAAGTGCATACCGGCAGGCTGTCCCGTTGGTTAACGAATAACTGTTCGGGAAAATGGAGCTACCGAATTAATATGTTTTGTTTCGGTTTGGCTTGGCTGATCTTTCCGATTGAGAACAGGTTCTATCAAAAAATTGTTAAAAACCGAACCTATTATTTTCCGCAGATCGACTTTCATAATCTGCGGCCGCTTGATCCCATTCGAGGCCTCATTCAGCTCAGCTTTCTGATGTTTGTTGCTGGCAGCAAAGAAGATGCCGCCAAACGTCTGTCGCATTCGACGTATGCCAGCCGCTTCTTTCTGTTCCGCTGGGTCAATCACATTTTCAAGAGGATTAACCGCGGGACACGAATGATCGCTGAGCGAGTTTCTAAAAAACTGGCTTCGGAAGGCAAGGAAAAGACCGGACAGCATAAGCCTCAGCACCAGAAACTGTCGCTTTTTAAGAAGATCTTCGTGGGCTTTTTGCTCGCGATCGGCTTCGTGCTCTACGTGCTCTGTATCACTCAGCCCTTCAGTTTGGAAGAACAAGTCATCTTCCTGCTGATCTTAGGTGTGATCGCGCTTACACTCTTTCAGGCGCAAACCCGCTTTACGCTGCTGATGCTGATCGTGATTTCGGTCATCGTGTCGTCCCGCTACGTTTGGTGGCGTTATTCGGAAACACTGAATCCCAACAGCTACACCTCTGTGATCTTTACATGGCTGCTGATCATCGCTGAAACCTATGCCTTCATCGTGATGCTGCTCGGCTACTTCCAGGTCTGCTGGGTGCTTGACCGTAAACCCGCCTCTTTGCCGAAGGATAAGGAGCGCTGGCCGAGTGTCGATATTTTCATTCCGACTTACAACGAACCGCTGGACGTTGTGAAACCGACGGTGTACGCAGCGCTCACCGTAGACTGGCCCAAAGAAAAACTCAATGTTTATATCTTGGACGACGGCAGTCGTAAGGAATTTAAAGACTTTGCCTGTGAAGTCGGCGCCGGCTATATCGAGCGCGAAGAACACAAGCACGCCAAGGCCGGCAACATTAACCACGCGATGGGCATCACTAAGGGCGACTTCATTGCCATCTTTGACTGCGACCACGTACCGGTAAAAACGTTCCTGCAAAAGACGATGGGCTGGTTCTTAAAGGACGAGAAAATCGCTCTGGTGCAGACGCCTCACCACTTTTACTCGCAGGACCCGTTTGAAAAGAACCTGCATCTCAAAGAGAATGTTCCGAATGAGAACTCGCTCTTCCATGACTTCATTCAGAAGGGCAATGACACATGGAACGCAACGATGTTCTGCGGCTCCTGTGCCATCATGCGCCGTAAAGCATTGGAAGAAGTCGGCGGCATTGCTGTGGAAACGGTGACCGAGGACGCGCATACCTCTTTGAAGCTCAACCGCAGAGGCTGGTCTTCGGCTTTCTTAAGTACGCCCCTTTCTGCCGGTCTGAGTACGGAAACTTTGGCGGCGCATATCGGACAGCGAATCCGCTGGGCCCGAGGCATGGTGCAGATTTTCCGCTTGGATAATCCGCTTTTCGGCAAGGGCCTGACGATTCCGCAGCGCCTGTGCTTCTTAAATGCGATGATCCACTTCCTGCACGGACTGCCGCGAATCATCTTCTTAATCGCTCCGCTGCCGTTCCTCTTTGCCAATATCTACGTGATTTACGCCAGTGCGATCGCTATTTTCGTGTACCTGATCCCGCATATGGTTCACTCCACGATGACGACGTACATGATTCACCGCGGCTATCGATTCCCGTTTATCAGCGCGCTCTATGAAACGATTTTATCCTGGTACATCTTCGTGCCGACACTCGTTGCACTTATCGCGCCTCACAAGGGTAAATTCAACGTGACGGCTAAGGGTGGCGTAATTGATAAAGAATATTTGGACTGGGCTGTCGCTCGTCCGTACTTCTATTTGCTGCTCCTAAACCTGGCCGGCTTCTTTATCGGCCTCTACAGAATGGTCGGAGCCAGCGCCTACGAAGTTCTGATGCTTTTGATCAACCTCGGCTGGATTATCTACAACCTGATCATTCTGTTTGCCGCGATGGCCGTGACGGTCGAAAGTGTCCAGAAACGCAAATTCCCGCGTGTGTCCTTCACCGCACCGGTACACCTTCAGGTCGGAGAGATTTCGATTCCGGCCGTTATGTCCGCTTTCTCTCAGAAAGACTGCGTCGTAGACTTGAAAAACGCTTCAGACCTAAGCAAGGTTTCGCTCGAAGAGCCTGTAAAGCTGGTTTTTGGCCCTAAGAAAAAGCCTTCGACAACGTTTGACTGCACAGTGACGGCCGCTTTTGAAAACGGCGTTGTCGAGCTTTTGGTCTCTCAGCCGACGCGTACCAAAGAAATGGAATATGTCGAGTGCACGTTCGGAACGCCGGATATTTGGATCCAGAGACAAGCGAAGGTTAGAGACTATGGCATGTTTGACGGCTTCTTTGCGCTGCTGCACATGGCGCGCATGGGCGCTGAGGCATTTGCGCATTTTTCGAATCCTCAGGCCGGCTGGTTCCTGAAGGCCTCGGTTTGGACATTTAAGTGGGTCATCAGTTTTATTCCTCGAGTCCCGTCACTTAGACGCGAAAACAAGAATTCTCCTTTTGAGGAAACCCATCCGCTCTACTTGCCTAAAACAATTTGCCTAAAACAATTTCATCGGCTCATAGCGCGTAATAACAAACTAAAATCTTACGCAGTTAGAAATAATACGGATTAATGAGTAATTCGGAAGATCTCGGTCAGATATGTTTAAGAATAAAAGATTCTCTCTTCTTCTATCCGGTACAGTGCTCTGCGCACTGAGTGTAGCTCTTGCGAGCGTTGCGTCCGCCGCCCCTGAACCCGCCACATTTATGCGGGATGTTCAGCCGGCCTTCCGGACAGACGAAATCCCGGTGATCCGCAAAGACAGCCCCTTGTTTAATTACTCCACGGAAGGAGCGATTGAACAGATCAAGATGACAGGCATCTACAACGAAAGATCTTTCCGTTTTTATTCTGCAAAGAACGAGCTGATTTCCAAGGCTTCGGTCACGCTCCGCTACACGCCGTCTCCGGCCCTGATTCCTCAGCAGAGCCAGCTCAATGTTTACTTAAACGGCCAGCTGCAGAAGAGTCTTCCGATTACCAAAGATCAGCTCGGCAATCAGGTTTCCGCCACAGTCGATCTCAATGCGAAGCAGTTTGACAGCTCCAACCGCCTGACGCTGGAGTTTGTCGGTCAGTACACGCAGATTTGCGGCTCTCCCGCAAATCCTGCTTTATGGCTGACGGTCGACTCTTCGAGCTACCTGTCTTTGAATACTCAGAAGCTGCGTTTGGCCAATGATCTTTCGATCCTGCCGGCGCCTTTTGTCAACACCATCAGTCCGTCTGCAACGACGCTGCCGATGGTTTTTGCTTCTACACCTGATAATCGCTTCAAAGAAGCTGCCGCGGTACTTGCTTCATGGGCCGGTGTGCGCTCCGAGTGGCGCGGAATTGAATTCCCGGTCTACTACAACGAACAGCCGGCCGAGCAGAACTATGTCGCTTTTGTCACCAACGACAGCCGTCCCGACTTCCTGAAGTTCCTGCCCAGAGTCGAAGCGCCAACGATTTCGATCGTTAATGCGCCGAACAGCTTATACGCCAAGGTTTTGGTGATTGCCGGGCGCAACGCCGATGATCTGCTGACAGCTGCCCGTTATCTGGCGGCTGCTGACGCAGGAATTGCCGGCGGTATGGTCACGATTGAAAACTTCAAAGGCGAACCGGATCGCAAGGCTTATGACGCGCCGTCTTGGGTCAACACCGATCAAAAGATTCCGTTCGAGAAGCTTTCCAAGTATCGCGGCCAGCTCACCAGCACCGGTCTGCATCCGGCTCCGATCAAGCTCGACGTACGTCTCCCGCCGGACCTTTTCATGGTCAATCGCAGCAATGTGAATCTAGACCTACGCTATCGCTACACGCGTCCGATGGGCGGAGAACCGGCCCAGATGCGTTTCCTGCTGAATGACCAGTTGGTCGAGTCCTATGACCTGAGCCCGACAAAAACGAGCAACTCGTTTATGTCGCAGTTCTCGTTCATTAATGGCTTGGCAAATCTGTGGAACAACACATCGATTCCGAGCCGCCTGCTGTCCGCGGAAAATCAGCTGACGTTTGACTTCCAATACGGTTTGGCGGTTGACGGCGGAACTCAGGCCAACTGCAAGTCCGTGACCTTGATTCCGAACCAGGTGGAAATCGATCCGAACTCCACGATCGACTTCTCCGGTTTCTATCACTTTGCACGCCTGCCGGATCTGAAGCTCTTTACCGTGAGCGGCTATCCGTTTACGAAGTATGCCGACTTGTCTCAGACCTTGGTGCTGATGAAGAAAGATGCGCCGGCTAACGTCATGACGACGATGCTCAATACAATGGGCCGCTTCGGTGCGCAGACGGGTGCTCCCGTCACGAAAGTTACGTTCGACTCTGCCATCCAGAATGATAACGCTCAGCACCGCGACATTCTGGTCTTTGCTGAAAACAGCGCCGATATCGATAATCTCGGCAAACTTGAGCCCGAGATTATTCTTGAAAAAGTTAAAGGCAACTTGAAGTCTAATTTCGAAGCAAAGTCTAAAGACGCTGCTCCTCAGTCCACTGTCACGGAAGACACCGGCATTGCCACGATTGCTCAGTATGAATCTCCGTACGGCAGCGGCCGCTCGGTCGTCGCAATCTTAGGTGACGGTCAGGACGGAAGCTACCTCCTGAACAAACGCCTGATGAACCCTGGAGACCTGAAGATGGTCGGTGGCGGTGTGGCGATATTCAAACCGAATGCTCAGCCTGCGAGCTACATGGTGGGCCCTGACTACTACACAGGATCCCTGCCGTGGCACCAGAGAGTTTGGTATTCGCTCTTAGACCAGCCGCTTCTTCTTGTGCTCTTCACATTGGTGTGCGCACTGCTCTTTGCAGGTGGCATCTACTACCTGATGCATTCTTTAATCCGCTTCCGCAACCGCCGCAACTAAGAGGAAGGAGACCACAACATGAAAAAGAACTTTCTTCTTGCCTGCCTGATCTCTGCCGTGTTCGCAGCTCCTGCGGGTGCCTGGGAACTTTGGGATCAATTTAAAGCAACGAATCTTACGCCCGAAGGCCGCGTCGTTGACTACAGCGAAGCCAAGCTGATTACGACTTCTGAAGGACAGTCCTACGGGATGTTCTTCGCTCTGGTTGCCAATGACAAAAAGGCTTTTGACGAGATGTTTGCCTGGACGGAAAAGAATCTCGGCGAAAATCAGCCTGCTTGGCTTTGGGGTATTCCGGACGGCAAGCCCAATGGAACAGGCAAGATCTTGGATACCAACAACGCCACCGACTCGGACATGTGGATTGCCTACTGTCTGATCGAAGCGGCCCGCATCTGGAATGATCCTTCCTACCTTCCGAAGGCTGACGGTTACCTTGCCAAGCTTAAAGAGCTCGTTCGTGACGTGCCGACCGTCGGCAAGATCATCCTTCCGGGCCGCGTCGGATTTGAAGAGAAGGGCGTGATCACCATCAACCCAAGCTACTATCCGCCGCACATCCTGCGCCGCTTTGCCGATTACGATCCGTATTGGCTCCCGGTGCTGGAAGGTTCCATCAACGCCATGGTGCGCTGCTCTCCGAGCGGTGTGGCGCCGGACTGGGCTAAATTTGACGCTCAGGGACGCCTTGTCGATCCTCAGCAGATGGAAGGCAGCTACAACGCCATCCGAACCTACCTGTGGTCCGGCATTCTGTCGCCTAAAGATCAGAACTATGAAGTGCTGATGCGCCAGTACGAACCGATGATTAATCTCGTCAAGGCAACCAATATTCCGCCTGAAAAAGTCAACATCGGCGACATGACTGTCAACAATCGTCAGGTCAATGCTTTCGGCGCCTGCTTTCTGCCCTATGTGGCTGCAGATAAGGCTGGTGCGGTGATTCGTACGGTGCTCACCTCGACGGAAATGAAGGGCGATAATTATTACCGCAACGTGCTGACTGTTTTCGGTCTGGGCTTTGATAACCGCACCTATGCCTTCGACGAGAAGGGGCGCCTGATTCTGCCTACCGACAACGTGGCCGTTAAAACAATGACACCTAAAAACAACTAATAAAGTTAAGTTCTGAGCATGGCTGCGACTGAAAAAAACAAGCAGACGAAAGTGAAATGGACCGGCCTCGGTCTGTGGAATGTATTTTTTATCGGAGAATTTTTACTCGGAGGGTTCGGATATCTCTCGCTGAACCTTCTGCAGAATGTTCTGCTCTTGGTTTTTGTCCTCTTCCCGATCGGCAACCGCTATCTGCGCTGGTTTCGTACTTTAGTTGCCGTGGTCTGTGCAGCCGCATTGGTTTACTCCGAAAGCTGGCTGCCGGGGTTGGACAGCATTCGAGGCAACTTCCATAACCTTGCGGCGATGGAAGGCGGCTATCTCCTCGACTCAGCTCTGAACTTTTTGAACTTTGAGATGATCGGCGCCGGAATCGCGCTCATCATCATCTATTACGCAATCCGTGACTATATCCGCGTGACGACGTTTACTGTCGGCTATTTGTTTATTCTTCTTTGCGCACCGCTTTGGCAGCCCTTTGTGGCCCAGCTCAGAGCACCGGCGCCGGCAACTGAGGTTGTCGCTTCAGTTGACAACGCCAAGAAACCGGCAGAAGAAGAAAAGAAGAGCGACCTCATTCCTCAGACTGCTGAACCTACCTCAAAGAATCTCGATGAATGGCTGAAGCGTTTCCACGACACGGAAAAAGACCGCAGAGCCGAGTGGCCGGACAAGCTGGCGAAAGATTCAACGCCGTTCGATATTCTTCTGCTGAATATCTGCTCACTTTCCAACGACGACTTGAAGGCCGTGGGTCTGGAAAATCACGAAGTTCTCAAGCAGTTCAATATCCGCTTCGAGAACTTTAACTCCGCGACGTCTTATTCCGGTCCGGCTGCGCTGCGTCTGCTGAAGTCGGTCTGCGGACAGCCTTCTCATGAAGATCTGTACGAAGGCCGCAATCCCGACTGCGAAATCATGAACCGTCTGGCTCGTTTGGGCTACAACCAGCACGTTTTCATGGACCACAGCGGTAAGTACGACAACTTCTATCAAAGTCTGCGTCATCTGGCCGGGCTTTCACCGCAGCTTGCGGAAATGAAGTATCCGAAGCGCTATGACTCTTTTGACGAAGAGCCGATCGGGGACGCCCGCGCCGTCTTTAAGGATTACGAAAACACCATTGCTGCGGACAAGGGCGGCAGAAGTGCAACCTTTATCAACATGATCGCGCTGCATGACGGCAACCGTTTTGCCAACAAGCGCCGTTTAGCTCCGTTCAAACCCAGAGCTCAGGCCATGCTCGATGACTTAGGCAGCCTGATTACCGATCTGGAAAAGAGCGGACGCAAGGTCATGCTGGTTGTTGTGCCGGAGCATGGCGCAGCGGAAAAGGGCGACAAGGTTCAGGTCGCGCACTTGCGTGATATTCCGAGCCCGGCCATTACACATGTGCCTGCTTTGGTGAAATTCATCGGCGTAACGCCCGCAGACAGCCCGGTTACCGTAGATACTAAGACGAGCTATCTTGCCGTGAGCTCTCTGATCGGCCGTGTTCTAGAGACTAACTACTTCGGAAAACCGGAAGGGGAAGTTCCTCTGAAAGACCTTGTGAAAGACCTGCCGCAGACGCATTCTGTTTCTGAGAATGCCAATGCCAAGGTCGTGAACTATAAAGGCAAGGACTACGTCAAGATGGATAACAAAGATTGGCGCGAATACGCTAAGTAAAAATCTAAAAATCATTGCCGTGATCTTGGTTAAACTCGAGATCACGCTTTAAACTCATTTTGTCCATAAATTAAGAGAGTTAACGCGGAGGTTAACGCTCAAGACGCTGATTCGATTGGAGTTGTTCAGTGCAAAAATTAGTTATCACCGGCGGTGTCGCGCTTGAAGGTGAGATCAAAGCTTCCGGAGCTAAGAATGCGGCTCTTCCCCTTTTGGCTTGCGCACTTCTTACAGATGAGCCGATGACTTTTGTGAACGTGCCGGATCTGGCTGACGTTCATACCATGCTTAAGCTTTTAGAGGAACTCGGCTGCAAGGTCACGCAGGAAGGTCATAAAGTGACGATCGATGCCTCGCATATTACTTCAACCGAAGCTCCTTATGATTTAGTTAAAACGATGCGTGCTTCCATTCTGGTGCTCGGCCCGCTGCTCGCACGCTTCGGAAAGGCCCAAGTGTCGCTGCCCGGCGGATGCTCGATCGGAGCTCGTCCTGTAGATCAGCACATCAAAGGTCTCAAAGCACTCGGGGCCGATATTTCTATTGAACACGGCTACGTCACGGCGCATGCTGACAAGCTTATCGGCACCAATATCGTGACCGACATGGTGACTGTGACCGGCACGGAAAATCTGTTAATGGCCGCCGTTCTGGCCGAAGGCACAACCGTGCTCGCCAACGCTGCCCGTGAACCCGAAGTCGCTGACTTGGCGAACTGTCTGGTGAAGATGGGTGCCAAGATCAAGGGCATCGGATCTCCTCAGATGGAAATCGAAGGCGTCAAAAAACTTCACGGAACGACTTACCGCGTGATTTCCGACCGTATCGAAGTCGGAAGCTTCCTGGTTGCCGCCGTGATGACTAAAGGCAAAGTTCGAGTGACAGACTGCGATCCCCATACGCTGACCGCAGTGATCGAGAAGCTCGAAGAAGCCGGCGCCAAAGTAACCGTCGGAGATGATTGGATCGAGGTTGACGGCACAGGGGAACATCAGGCTGTGGATATCCGCACGGCTCCGTATCCCGGATTCCCGACCGACATGCAGGCCCAGTTCATGGCGCTCAATACGACAGCCAAGGGTGCTTCGCACGTTGCCGAAACGATTTTTGAGAACCGCTTTATGCACGTACCCGAACTGCAACGTTTGGGGGCCGATATCACCATTGACGGCAACAATGCCGTGGTGCGCGGCGTCGATCTTCTTTCCGGAGCCCCGTTGATGGCAACCGACCTGCGCGCCAGTGCTGCGCTCGTGATTGCCGCTTTAGCAGCCGACGGCGAATCGACGGTGGATCGTATTTATCACTTGGATCGCGGCTACGAAAAAATGGAGCAGAAACTTTCGTCCCTCGGCGCCAAGATTAAGAGAGTAAAAGCATGATTACGTTGGCATTATCAAAGGGAAGAATCTTTACTGAGACGCTTCCGTTTTTGGCCGCAGCCGGAATTTATCCGTTAGAAGATCCGGAAACTTCCCGCAAGCTCATTATCGGAACCAATAATCCGGATCTGAGAATCGTGGTTGTCCGCGCGAGCGACGTCCCGACCTACGTCCAGTACGGCGCAGCCGACATGGGCGTTGCCGGCAAGGACTCCTTGTACGAACACGGCGGCGCCGGTCTTTATGTACCTTTGGACCTCAATATCGCCAAATGCCGCATGTGCGTAGCCTGTCCCCGCGATTTTGACTACGCCGCCCGCGTCAAACGCGGTGCACGCTTAAGAATCGCGACCAAGTACATGAAGTACTCGAGAGACTACTATGCGCGCGTCGGTGTGCATGTTGATCTCATCAAACTCTACGGCTCGATGGAGTTAGCTCCGATTTCCGGTTTGTCGGACGCCATTGTTGACTTGGTGAGTACCGGAGCAACACTTAAAGCAAACAACTTAGTTGAGGTGGAGACGATTGACTACATCTCCTCCCGCCTCATCGTCGGCAGTACCGCAATGAAGTTGAAGCGCCAGGAACTGCTGCCCTTAATCGAAATTTTTGCAAACACGGTGAAAAAAGAATGAGCATTAGAAGATTGAATACACAGCAGCCCGATTTCGCGGCCAAATTCTCTGAGCTTGTTGCAGTCGACAGCTCTGTTGATCCCGAAATCACACGCCGCGCCGAAGCCATCGTTCAGGATGTCCGCGCCAGAGGGGACGAGGCCGTCCTTGAGTACACCAATCGTTTCGACCATATGGACGCCAAGAGCGTTGCCGAATTCCGTCTGACCGAAGACGACCTGAAAGAAGCTCTTGAAACGCTTCCGAAAGACCAGAAAGACGCCCTGACTCAGGCTGCTCAACGTATCCGCGAGTTCCACGAACACGAACTCGGACAGAGCTGGTCCATTACGGAAGAAGACGGAACAAAGCTCGGCATCCGCTACATTCCGCTCGATTCCGTCGGTCTCTATGTTCCTGGCGGTAAAGCCGCGTACCCGTCTTCCGTTCTGATGAACGCCATGCCTGCTCACGTTGCCGGCTGCAAGAAGATTGTGATGGTTGTTCCGACTCCGGGCGGCAAACCCAATCAGCTCGTTCTTGCCGCGGCCTGCCTGGCCGGCGTTAAAGAGTGCTACACCATCGGCGGCGCGCAAGCCATTGCCGCTTTGGCTTACGGCACGGAAACTATTCCTGCCGTTGACAAGATCGTCGGACCGGGCAACGCCTACGTGGCTGCTGCCAAGCGCTATGTGTTCGGTACCGTCGGCATTGATATGATCGCCGGTCCTTCTGAAATTCTGGTGATTTGCGACGGTAAGACCAATCCTGACTGGATTGCTATGGATCTTTTCAGCCAGGCAGAACATGACGAATTGGCTCAGGCAATTTTGCTGACCGATGACGCCGAATTTGCCGACAAAGTGGCCGAATCCATTGATCGTCAGATCAAAGGCATGTCCCGCAAAGACATCATTTCCGCTTCGCTCAATAACCGCGGTGCCATCATCGTGACGCGTTCCATTGAAGAAGCCTGCAAGGTTGCCGATACGATCGCTCCCGAACACTTGGAACTCTCTGTTCAGGACGCCGACAAATACATTGACCAGATTCACCACGCCGGTGCGCTCTTCGTCGGCCCTTACACTTGCGAAGCTTTAGGCGACTACTGTGCCGGCCCGAACCATGTTCTTCCGACCTCCCGCACCGCCCGCTATTCTTCCCCGCTCGGTGTTTGGGACTTCCAGAAACGCATGAGCGTTTTGAAGGTCAGCAAACACGGCGCAGAAAAACTCGGCCGTATTGCCGACGTGCTTGCCCGCGGCGAATTCCTGACGGCCCACGCTGCCAGCGCCATGTACCGCGTTCACGATCTGGAAAAGAAATAAGGATTTCATCATGACGAGACGAGCCGATGTAAAGCGTCAGACGGCAGAAACATCGATCCTGGTATCGATGGATCTTGACGGCAGCGGTAAAGCTGATATTCGTACGGGTATCGGATTCTTCGACCACATGCTGCACCAGATTGCACGCCACGGCCAAATCGATTTAACCGTGATGTGCGACGGTGATCTTCATATCGACGGACACCACTCCGTCGAAGATATTGGAATCGCGATGGGCCAGTGTCTGGCCAAAGCATTAGGCGACAAAGCCGGAATCACACGTTTCGGCTCTGCCTACGTGCCGCTTGATGAAGCGCTCTCACGCACGGTTTTGGATATCTCGGGCCGTCCTTATTTGGTCTGGAATGTCGATTTCACTGCCGCGATGATCGGCGAATTTGATACCCAGTTGCCGAGAGAGTTCTTCCTGGCGCTCGCGAACAATGCCCGCATCACGCTCCACATTGACAATCTGCGCGGCATCAACGCTCATCATCAGTGCGAGTCCGTCTTTAAGTCCTTCGGCCGCGCGCTGCGCATGGCCTGCGAGTACGATCCCCGCGCCCGCAACGTTATCCCGTCCACAAAAGGTGTGTTATGAAAATAGCCATCGTTGACTACGGCTCCGGCAATCTGCGCAGCGTCAGCAAAGCCATTGAAAAAATTGCACCGATCAGCACGCAGGTGCTGGTCACCGGTGACCCCGAAGAGGTTCTGAAAGCAGACCGTGTGGTCTTCCCCGGACAGGGCGCGATGCCCGACTGCATGAAGAATCTTCGCACGACCGGTATGGAAGAAGCGGTGCGTGACGCGATCCGAAACAAACCGTTCTTTGCCGTTTGTGTGGGCGAGCAGATGCTCTTCGAACACAGTGAAGAAGGCGATACGCCGGGCCTGGGCATTTTCCCGGGCGACGTCGTTCGCTTTGCTTCCGACCGTGTGGATCAAACTGGCGCACGCCTCAAAGTTCCTCAGATGGGCTGGAACCAGGTGACGCAGACCCGCGAACATCCCATGTGGAACGGTATCACCAACGGTGCTTGGTTTTATTTTGTTCACAGCTATTACGCCAAACCGACAGAAGCAGACTTGACCGTCGGAACGACGTTCTACGGCGAGGAAGTCACCGTGGCTGTCGCCCGCGACAACGTTTTTGCAACGCAGTTCCATCCTGAAAAAAGCGCTGCAGCCGGTTTAGCTCTCTACCAAAACTTTTTGACTTGGAATCCTTAACGAGTATTTATCATGTTGTTAATTCCCGCTATTGACATTAAAGACGGGCACTGTGTTCGTCTTCGCCAGGGAGATTTAACTTCCAACATTACTGTCTTCAATACCGACCCCGTTGCTCAGGCCCGTCATTGGGTTGAACTCGGCGCCGAACGTCTGCATCTGGTTGACTTGGATGCGGCCAGAAGCGGAAAGCCCGTGAACCTTTCCGTGATCCGCAAGATCTGCAGTGAATTCGCAGAAGACGTTGAAATTGAAGTCGGCGGCGGTATGCGCACGCTGGAACGCGTCGGCGAAGTGCTCGACCTCGGCGTGGACTATGTCGTGATCGGAACGGCTGCCGTGAAAGCTCCGGGATTCCTGCATGACGTCTGCAGTGAGTACGGCGGCAGCGTCATTGTTTCCTTGGATGCCAAAGACGGTATGGTTATGACCGACGGCTGGACAAAGAACACTGGACACTCTGCCACTGACTTAGCTAAGAAATTCGAAGGCTACGGTGTGGATGCCATTCTTTACACCGACATCAGCCGTGACGGCATGCTTACCGGCTGCAACGTTGAAGCCACGGCCGAATTAGCCAGCCAGCTGTCTATTCCCGTTATTGCTTCCGGCGGTATCCGAGACCTGGATGACATCCGCAAGCTGCTTGCCGTTGAAGACGACGGCGTGACGATGGCGATTTTGGGCCGCTCTCTTTACGAAGGTACCTTGGACTTCACACAGGCGCTTGATTTAGTCGAGGCGACAGAAGCCGCAAAAGACAATCAGGCTAATAACGAAGGATAAATTCATGCTCGCAAAACGCATCATTCCGTGCTTAGACGTGACCGGCGGCCGCGTGGTCAAGGGAACGAATTTCGTCGACCTGAGAGACGCCGGAGATCCGGTGGAAATTGCTCGCCGATACGATGAGCAGGGCGCCGATGAACTGACCTTTCTGGATATCACGGCGACTTCGGACGAAAGAGATCTGATCCTCAAAGTGATTGAAGACGTTGCGGCTCAGGTCTTTATTCCGTTGACCGTCGGCGGAGGGGTGCGTAAAGCGGAAGATGTTCGCCGTTTATTAAATGCCGGTGCGGATAAAGTCTCGATTAACTCCGCGGGCGTCAATAATCCCGATTTGATTGCCGAGGCCTCTTCGATTTACGGCAGTCAGGCCATTGTGGTTGCCATTGATGCTAAGCGCAGAAGCGACGGCACGTGGGAGGTTTATACCCGCGGCGGCAGAACGCCGACAGGCATTGATGCGGTTGAGTGGGCAAAGAAAGTTGAAAAGCTCGGCGCCGGCGAAATTCTTCTCACCAGCATGGACGGCGACGGAACGAAAGCCGGATTTGATCTGGAACTGACACGCGCTGTGAGCGACTCGGTTTCGATCCCGGTGATTGCCTCCGGCGGCGTCGGAAATCTCCAGCATTTGGTTGACGGCATTGTTGAAGGTCATGCCGATGCGGTACTCGCCGCTTCGATTTTCCACTTTGGCGAATACACCATCGAAGAAGCCAAGCGCTATATGCAGGAGCGCGGTATTCCTGTCCGTCTTGACTAAGGATCGTTTCGAGAATGATTGAAGAAGTCCGCTTTAACTTAGACGGTCTGGTTCCCGTGATAGCACAGGACGCCCATGACGGTACGATTCTGATGCTTGCCTGGGCGAATAAAGAAGCCTTGGAAGAGACGCTCAGGACCGGATTCGGTACTTATTTTTCTCGCTCTCGCCAAAAGCTTTGGCGTAAAGGCGAAGAGAGCGGCAATCGTCAGAAAATTTTTGAGATTTTGCTCGACTGTGACGGTGATTCCGTTATCTACAAGGTCGAACAAAAAGGAAATATTGCCTGTCACACCGGCCATAGAAGCTGCTTTTACCGCAGCTGGGACGGTAAAGACTGGAAAGAGAATGCTCCTGTCCTGAAGTCTCCGGAAGAGATGTACGGCAAGGGACATCACTAAAGGAATAAAAAATGGAACGAGTTCCTGTAATCAGCGAAATTGCCGATGTCATCGATAGCCGCAAAGGCGGAGATCCTAAGGTTAGTTACGTTGCTAAATTATTTTCGAAAGCACCCGATGCCGCATTAAAGAAGGTCGGTGAGGAAGCTACCGAGGTCGTGATGGCCGCAAAAGACGGCGATCGCGACCATCTGATCTACGAAACGGCCGATCTCTGGTTTCATTCCATGGTTGTGCTCTCCCAGGCCGGAATCCGTCCTGAAGAAGTGCTGCAGGAGCTCGCCCGCAGAGAAGGAACCTCAGGTTTGGTCGAAAAAGCGAATCGAAAAGAATCGTGAGAAAGCGTTAATGAGAACCCTATGGTAGGGTTATCCATATTGAGCCGACGGCTGAATTCTTTAAAAATATAAAAGTAACTTGGAGAATGGTATGCAAAAGGAAGATTGCCTTTTTTGCAAAATCGCAAGGGGAGAGATCCCTTCCCAGAAAGTTTATGAAGATGACGAAGTGATTGCCTTTAAAGACATTCACCCTGCTGCGCCTGTTCATCTCCTGATTATCCCCAAACAGCATTACGACTCTTTGGCTGTCATGGGCAAAGCAGAAGAGCCGCTTTTAGGTAAAATGCTGGCTTTAGCGCCTGTGTTGGCAAAAGAAGCGGGTGCAAATAACGGCTTCCGCGTTGTGATCAACACCGGACATGACGGTGGTCAGGAAGTAAATCATATTCACGTACATGTCTTGGGCGGCCCGCGTCCTTGGACAAAACTCTAGGAGTAAAAAATGGGTTCTCTTTCCATCTGGCATTGGTTAGTTGTGCTGGTTATCGTTGTTCTGATTTTCGGTACCAGCAAACTTAAGAACATGGGCAAAGACCTCGGCGGCGCCGTTAAGGGCTTCAAAGAAGGTATGAAGGAAGCTCAGGACGAACCGGCTAAACCGGCTCAAGTTGCCGACCAGAAACCGGCTGAAGCACCTGCTGCTAAAGAAGAAGCTAAACCTGAAGAAAAGAAACAGGCTTAATTCAAACACGATTGAGTACATATGCTTGATTTAAGCATGGGCGAAATCGGGGTCATCGCGGCCATCGCGTTGGTCGTCCTCGGCCCCGACAAACTCCCTCAGGTAGCAAAGACTGCGGGCTCTCTTATGGGGAAAGCCCAGAGATTCGTCTCGCAGGTTAAAAACGATATCGACAAAGAGGTCGAACTTTCTGAACTGAAAAAGATTCAGGAGGACGCCAAGAAGATGGCGAGCGACCTTCAGTCGAGTCTGAAGAACACAACCGACTCTATTGAAAAACAGGTCAGCGATGTGCGGGACTCCGTCACTTCCGCCGGCCAGGAAGTCAAGTCCACGATGGACAACGCTTCCAAGGAGCTTAAGGATCAGTGGATGGAATCCACCGCTCCGAAAGCCGAGCTTTCAATGGAGAACATCGTAGACGGTACTGCTAAGACCGAAACTGCTTCGACCTCTGTCGCTGCCGGTCAGGGCAAGAACGCCGCCTGGGAAAATCTCGACAAGTCGGTCGACACCTCTATGCTGGAAAAGGCATTTGACTGGGGTGCATCCGACATCAAACCGACGTTGCCTCAGGAACTGAGCGGCCCGGCTCCTACTGTCGACTCCTACAATTTCGGACAAGCGCCGGCCAATGCGCCGATGGCCGACCCCAACGCTCCTACGCTTGCCGACTTAATGCGTGAAATCAATGCGCTCAAGCAGCAGGTTGAGGCTCAGAAGGTCGCTTCTGTTTCCAAAACCGGCGCCGGACGCTTTGCGCCGCGCAGTCATGTTAACAAAACCCGTATTTCACGCGTTTAAATAATGAGTGATAAAGATTTGGTAGAACGCCCGGAAGACGGGCCGGAAGATGACCGCGAGCAGACACTCGTCGCTCATTTAATTGAGCTTCGCTCCCGTATTGTCCGTATGGCTGTGTCGGTTCTGCTGGTTTTTGCCTGCTTGTCGCCGTTCATGAAGCAGATTTTCGACTACCTGAGTAAGCCGCTGATGGTGGCTTTGCCTCAGGGCGCAAAACTGCTGGCCACCGGTGTGATCGCACCGTTTATGGTGCCTTTGAAAGTGACGCTGTTCGTCGCTTTCGTGATTGCACTGCCTTATGTGCTGTGGCAGCTCTGGGGCTTTATCGCTCCGGGACTTTATCGAAAAGAGAAGAAACTTGCCGCTCCGATCATTATTTCGAGTTTGGTGATGTTCTTCCTCGGAATGGCTTACTGCTATTTCATTGTGTTCCGTATGGTGTTCCAGTTCATTGCCGGATTCTCCCCGAACTCTGTGAACTTCGCACCAGACATTGATTCGTACTTTAGCTTTGTGCTGGCGCTCTTCTTAGCGTTTGGTTTAACGTTTGAAGTGCCGATCATTGTGGTTGTCTTGAACCGCATGGGCATTACTTCGATTTCAAAGTTAAAGAAGGCTCGCCCTTATATGGTCGTCGGCGCTTTCGTTCTAGCCGCTATTGTGACGCCGCCGGATGTTCTTTCCCAGTGCTTGCTGGCATTGCCGCTGGTGATTCTGTACCAGGTCGGCATTTGGCTGTGTGCAGTATTCGGCAAGAAGGATGAGCCTGAGGAAGAAAGCGCAGAGTCATCTTAAAGAAATTTAAGTAAAGAAAAATCCCGCTCTCACCGAGGCGGGATTTTTCTTTGAGTGCTTTATCGCGAAACCGGTCTAAAGTCTCGTTTTCCTGTGATCACAGAAAAAAATGAGAAGGAGGCCAGCTAATAAGAAGACGAAGCTCCAGCTAAACGAAGCAAGCTTGATGTCGCCGATTCCAACCAGCGGGGCGGCTAAACCTCCCGCGAGATAGCCGAGGCCTCCGACAACGGAGGAAGCAATACCTGCGTATTTTCTGCCTTTCTCCATGGCCAAGGTGGTTGAGCTAGGAAACATGAAACCGAGTCCGAAGAGCATCAGGGCGACAGGAACTAGGTAAGCGAGGAGCGACTGACTAAGGAAATATAAAAGCAGACAACAGCCCGCCCCGAAAAATGCAAGAAGTGCTCCGAACTTTAAAGATTTTTCAACAGAACTGAATTTGACGGACAGGATCGAGCCGCAAGCGATGACCAACGCGTTGAAAGCAAAGATGAGGGAGAACTGTACGCCGCTCAAGTTATATTCCTGTTGAATGATGAACGGAGCTGCTGAGATATAGCAAAAAATGGCGGATATTGAGCATGCATAGGCAAGGGAGGCGGGAATGAAACCTTTTTCTCTGAGAATGTCGCCGAAACCCTTTAAAACATTTTTCCAGCCAGCACCGCTTCTTCTATCCGGAGGCAGACTTTCTCGAAAAAACAAAGACCCTAACGTCAAACAAATTCCTAAGGACAAAAGGATCAAAAAAATTCCCCGCCAGCCGACAATTTGGGCAACGAGGCCTCCGCTCAGTGGGGCGGCGATGGGCGCTAATCCGTTGATGGCACTAATGAATGCAATTATTTTGGCGAGTTGTCTCCCATGATAGAGGTCGGTTGCAACGGAGCGGGAGAGGACGATACCTCCGGCAGCTCCAATCCCTTCAAGAAAGCGGAAAAAAGTAAAAATCCAGATTGATTCGCTGCAGAGACAGCCGACAGTGGCGGATAGATACAAAAACAGAGAAAAAAGAAGAACCGCTTTTCTTCCGAACCTATCACTGACCGGACCGAGTAAGACTTGGCCGACGGCTAAGCCGCCCATGCAGAAAGTTAGACCAAGCTGGATGACGGAAGCAGATGTTTTAAAGACATGTGTCATCTCAGGCAAAGCCGGAAGATACATGTCGATCACGAACGGGCCAAAACCGTTTAGAAGACCTAAAAATAGGACGAGGTAAAGGAAATAGCCTTGAGAGCTTTCTTTTTCCATTATCAGAAATTGAAGATATTATTTTCTTTTGAGACAAAGCCTGTCGACACCGAAGCACCGAACCATTCTGTAAGCAGTGAGGCGAATTCATCACGAGCTTTGATAACGTCGTCATCGTTGGTTCCGATGAAACCATCAAGCGGAATCAGGTATTCCGTGGTGAGGTTGGTGATTTTTCCGTCATCGCTTTGTCGCCAAATGAATCGACGCGTTTTCACCTGATGTCTAGAAACGTAAACAAGTTCTCCCTCCGGAACGGCTTCATCCGTCAGAGTTCCCATCGGTCTGAAAAGGTCTCCCGCTTCAGAAAATCTGACTGCGATTGAGTTCTCTTGTGCGTTTGCTAAATCATGGGCACCGACGGCCAGCAGATACTTCAAAGAGATGGCATTTCCAAGATCAACGATTGGGTCGATCTCGGGGAGCACACCGCTTTTCTGTACTCTTCTAGACAGAGCCTCGATAGAACACATAAATTTATTTGGATTTATTCCAGCCTTTTGTAGGGCGGAACGGTAGGCAGAAATGTTTTTGGTTTCTCTTAACGCAACACCTTGAGACTGATGAAAGAACCGTTGAAGTTCTTTTCTGAATAGTTCGCTTACTGCGTTGGCCGCGCCCTCTTTGTTTGGAATGGAGGTGCGGATGACGCCGACGCAATAATCGGGGAGAACCTCAAAAACTTTTTTTTCCACACTGAAAGAATTATTCATTTTTTTGCCTCACTGGTATCTGAATTTCTGTCACGTAAAGGTTTTGATCGGAAGTGAACCCTGAATCGATCAAGGTTATTTCTCGGGAAAAATCGGTAATTTCTAAGTTATTTGCGGAGATGAATTCCAATAACTTCGTGTAGGCAGCAGGAGCTTCTTTGTGGAGGCCCTTAAAGCGTGTGACGACGCCGAGCTGAGGAGGTGTAGTGAGAACTTTCCCGGATAAGGAATCTTCCTTATCAAGCATCAAAAAAACGAAGTCGTATGTCTCCAGGCTGCCTTCTTTGAGATGATTTTTCGAAATGCCGAGACCGACTTTGCCTAGAAAAACCAATGAGTCTTTTTGATTTTTCTCTAATTCTTGTACGGCCATTTCGAGATCGTCATTATCAGGGTTGACGAGTTTCGTTTCCAAAAGCAAGAACTTTTGTTTGTCGAGCGTCACGAGCTGTATTTCATCGATCGGACTACCGAGTGCGTCCTTGATGCTCTGGATTCTTCTTTCTAACTTTCTTTTTGTTATTTTCAGCTCTCTTTGTTTGGCGGCAATTTCCATCTTTTGAGCTTCGAGAAGTTCAAGTATCCCTGAAACGTTGCGATCCCTTAGAAATTCTCCGATTGCTTCGAGTGTCATGCCCAATGATCTGAGATACCTTATGGTGTGCAGGACTTCAAGCCGTGAGAACTCATAGAATCGATAATTTGTTTCCGGGTCAACAAATGAAGGTTTAAGTAGACCTAGGCTCTCGTAATGACGTATTGTTCCCGGCGTTACATGAAAAACTGTCGCAAGCTCTCCAATGGAAAATAAGCCTTTTCTTTTTACTTGAAATTTCATGCCGGATTCTCTTGATGCAAACTATTGAAAAATTATTAACCTTACAATTATTGTAGAGTCAAACTAACTTATTTATTAATTAATTCATTGATTTAAAACATTATTATCTATTACTCTATATTGTTTTTCTTTGTGCCGTAAAAAAATTGCTCTATTGATAAAACAGAAGAGAAGAATGGATGGGATGTAATAAAAGGAGGTATCAGATCTCAAAGATCTAGATACGAACACGGCCTTGTTTGGCCGACAAAATTTTGGCATGGTCGGTCATAACTAAAAACATCTTAGGGGGCACACGTACGTTACGGTTTTTTCACTATTAATCTATAATTTTTTCACGAATAGACAGTGAGATAACACTGTTAGGTGAATTTAGAATAACGTGGGTGCTCATAAAGACCGATGACTCAGACGGATATCAAACCGTTTACTAAAGAAGATCTCGAGAAGGCAGATGTGCAGCTGCTTCGTGGCGGTCGGTGGGGAAATGCCCGGGTGTCAGTGGCTAACATCAATGGTAAGCGCTGGACAATCAAAGACTTTTCCGATCGCCGTTGGCTTGTAAAAAACAGTTTTGCTAAGTTTGTGCTTTGGCGTGAACTGAAGGCGGTCCGCAAGCTTCACGGCCTCGAAGGCGTTCCGACAGAAGCCTTCATGGTGACGCCGCATATGCTTGCGATTGAATATATTCCCGGCCGCGTTTTAAACCGTGTTCCGAAGGAAGAGGTTTCTCCGACTTTCTTGGAAGAATGCGAGGAGATTATTCGGTCGATCCATGCCCGGCATCTGGTTCATTTGGATACCCGCGGGACCAGCAACTGGGTCATGCAGGTCAACGGAAAGCCCGCGTTGATTGATTTTCAGGCAAGCGTAGATACGCAAGGTCTTCCTCAAAAGATTCGTTCCTTTATGGAAGACATGGATATCGGCGGTGTTTATAAGAAGTGGAAGAAGTATTGCCCGGATGAGATGGGCGAGTTCCGTGAGAAGGAAAATGAACGCATTGCCAAGCTCAGAAAACTCTGGGTTCTTCGCGGGTACTTCGGCGTGAAAAAGCGCAATGCCAAACACGGCAAGCCGATTGACAACTAATTAACGAACACTATAACCAGCTTATTTTTATGGCTCAATTTGTATACACAATGAACCGCGTGGGCAAAATTGTTCCGCCCAAGCGACAAATTCTTAAGGACATTTCTCTGTCTTTCTTCCCGGGCGCCAAAATCGGCGTCTTAGGTTTAAACGGCGCCGGTAAATCCACGCTGCTCAAGATTATGGCCGGTGTGGATACTGAGATTGAAGGCGAAGCCATTCCGATGCCCGGCATCAAGATCGGTTACCTGCCGCAGGAGCCGGTTCTTGATCCTGAAAAAACCGTTCGCGAAACGGTTGCCGAAGGCCTAGGCGACATTTTCGATGCCCAGGAAAAGCTCAACAAAGTCTATGAGGCTTATGCCGATCCCGACGCTGATTTTGACGCCTTAGCTGCCGAGCAGGCTCGGCTTGAAGCCATCATCGCTACCGGCGGTACGAACGCCGATACGCAGATGGAAATTGCTGCTGACGCGCTTCGTCTTCCGCCTTGGGATGCCAAGATCGGTAATCTCTCCGGCGGTGAAAAACGCCGTGTGGCTCTCTGCCGTCTGCTGCTCTCCAAGCCGGACATGCTCCTCTTGGACGAACCGACCAACCACCTGGACGCAGAAAGTGTGGATTGGCTTGAACAGTTCCTGCAGCACTTCCCCGGAACCGTGGTTGCCGTGACCCACGACCGTTACTTCCTGGACAACGCTGCCGAGTGGATTCTCGAATTGGACCGCGGACACGGTATTCCCTGGAAGGGCAACTATTCCTCCTGGCTTGATCAGAAGGAACAGCGCTTAGAGCTCGAGCAGAAGAAAGAAGACGCCCGCATCAAGGCAATGAAGCACGAGCTTGAATGGGTTCGTCAGAATGCCAAGGGCAGACAGGCCAAGAGCAAGGCTCGTCTGAACCGCTTCGAAGAAATGTCTAGCTACGAATACCAGAAGCGCAACGAAACCAACGAAATCTTCATCCCGGTGGCTGACCGCCTCGGCGATAAAGTCATCGAATTCAAGAATGTTTCTAAGGGTTTCGGCGATCGTCTCCTGATCGATGATCTGAGCTTCTCCATTCCTCCCGGAGCCATCGTCGGCGTGATCGGTCCGAACGGCGCCGGTAAGTCCACGCTCTTCAAGATGATCACCGGTAAAGAAACTCCGGATTCCGGTGAAATCGATATCGGACCGACCGTCAAACTCAGCGCGGTTTCTCAGACCAGAGAATCTCTCCCGAACGACAAGACCGTTTGGGAAGCGGTTTCCGACGGTTTGGACATTCTGAAAGTCGGTAAGTTTGAGATGCCGAGCCGTGCTTATCTCGGCCGCTTCAACTTCAAGGGCGGAGATCAGCAGAAGATCGTCGGAACGCTCTCTGGCGGTGAACGCGGACGTCTCCACATGGCCAAAACGCTTCTTGCCGGCGGCAACGTTCTTCTCCTTGACGAACCGTCTAACGACTTGGACGTTGAAACACTGCGTGCTCTGGAAGAAGCGTTGCTGGAATTTGCCGGCTGCGCTATGGTCATTTCTCATGACCGCTGGTTCTTAGACCGCATCGCTACACACATTCTAGCTTTTGAAGGCGATTCCAAGGTCGAATTCTTCGCCGGCAACTATACGGAATACGAAGCAGACAAGAAACGCAGACTCGGAGATGCGGCAATACCGCACAGACTGCGCTTCAAACCGCTCAAGAGCTAAGGGTCAAAATGACCATTGTTCAAGGGAAAATTTCTCTTGACGACCGGGGCTGTGCATACAGCCCCGAGTTCGGCGATGTTTATGCATCCAAAGACGGGGCTTATGAACAGTCCCGTTTTGTTTTTTTAGGCGGAACCCAGCTGCCTGAAAGATGGCAGGGCAGAGATCAGTTCACGATTGTTGAGAACGGGTTTGGACTCGGCACAAACTTCTTGACGACGCTTAAGGCATGGCGGGAAGATCCGCAGAGAAGCGGCAAGCTGTTTTATTTGGCGATAGAAGGCTTTCCGCTCCAAGCGTCGGACATTAAAACATTCGCCTCTTTAAGCCTTAAGGCTGAAGCTGAAGAGCTGGCAGCTAAATGGCCGACCCTGACGCCGGGTGTACATCGTCTGACATTCGATGAAGGGCGCGTCGTCTTAGATCTTTACTTCATGCCGTCTTCTGCAGCCGTCAAGAAGCTTTCCGGCGCTTTTGATGCTTTCTATCCGGACGGTTTCTCGCCGAAGAAAAATCCCGAGATGTGGGAGCCGAGACTTCTCAAAGCAATCTGTTCGCACGCTCGAGAAGGTGCCACACTTGCGACTTGGTGTGTAGCTTCGGCCGTCAGAAAAGCTTTTACGGAAGCAGGATTCACGATCCAAAAGGTTCCGGGTTTCGGGCATAAGTCAGAAATGACCGTCGGCCGCTTTGAACCTAAGTTCAAGCATCGCCGCTCAACGACATTTTTAAATTCAGCCGAAAAACCTCAGTCAGCTATTGTCATCGGGGCCGGACTTGCCGGTTCGGCGGTGGCTTGCGAGCTGGCACGCCGCGGCGTCCAAGTTCAGGTCGTCGATGCCGGTCCCGTCGGTGCTTCCGGCGCCTCAGCGCTTCGCTGGGGCGTGGTGCATGCTCAGCCTTCAGGTGACGATAATCAGCTGTTCAGGCTGACAAGGTCGGGTTTGGAGATGCTGCGGGAAGAGTTGCTCTGCTATCCGGAGTTGGTCCGGACTGAGGGGCTTTACCAGATGGCCAGAGATGGAGCCGAACTTCAAAAATGGCAGCAGCAGTTTGCTCAATTAAAGCCGTTCAGTTTTCCGAAAGATTTCCTCCGACTGATGTCAGCAGAGGAAGCCGAATCAAAAATCGGTCTTAAGCCTCGATTAGGCGGTCTCTGGCACGAAGGCGCCGGTATCGTTGCTGTGGCTGAATGGGTTAGAGCGCGTCTGAACCGCTCGGGTGCTTCCTTGCTGTTTAACACTCGGGTCGGCTCTCTGTCGAAGCAAGGAAAAAATTGTCAAGCCAAAGATGCCTTCGGACAAATCATTGCTGAAGCAGATGCGGTCGTTGTGTGCTGTGCGGCTGAAACCGCTAATCTTCTTCCCGGAATCGAACTTCCGTTAACCCGATGGAAAGGCAGATTATCTCTTCTCTGCGAGGGCGCCTTAACGGATTTAAAAGGCGCGGTAACAGGTCCGGGTTATGCCATTCACAGTCCTGATGATTGGATCGGTGTCGGTGCAACCTATGAAAGCGCTGACAAACAGATGTCTTCAGAAGAAGCACACGGCAAAAATCTTTCTCATTTGACGGATCTATTTCCGCAGCTAACTGAAGCTGACGCGGCTGGATTTTATGAAGGGTTTCGATGTGTTGCACCGGATCGACTGCCGGTTGTCGGACAAGTTCCGGCAGCGGAAGGCTTTCCGAATGCGACAGGTATTTACGTGAGCTGTGCTATGGGGTCTCGAGGTACCGTGTTCAATGAACTTGCCGCTAAAGTCATCGCAGCGCAAATGTTTAATGAGCCGATTCCGTTGGAGGCCGATCTTCTGTGTGCGATTGATCCAGGCAGATTTTTCAAAAAGCCTCGGTAAACGGAGCATTGTTGAGCCTGCGGTCGGCTCGTAGAATATCAGCCACAACAAACCTCAAAAACTACAATCTATGACCGCTCAAACCAAGGGACTTCTTGCCGCTGTCGGCGCATACCTCTGCTGGGGCTTTATGCCTTTGTACTGGGCTTTATTCGGAGGTGTGCGAGGTTGGGAAGTCATCGGTCACCGAGTACTTTGGTCTCTGATTTTGATCTCGGCATTTTTGATGCTAATCGGGCGGTTTTCTGAGATTTTCAGTACGCTTCGTACTTTCAAAAAGCAACCGATTCAGTATTTCAATTTATTTGCTGCGGCTGCGATTGCGGCGATCAACTGGTGGATCAATGTCTACGCGGCAACATCTAACCAAGTTGTCGAACTTGGCATCGGCATGTTCCTAACGCCTTTGTTTACTGTCGCGCTGGGCGTAGTGTTTTTTAGAGAGCGGCTGAGCCGATTAAAGCAGCTGAGTGTATTCCTGCCATTCCTCGGCGTGTGCATCATGATCTACACACTCGGCCGCATGCCTTGGATCGCATTGGGTGTTTCTTCTTCATGGGCGCTTTATGGGGTCTTTAAAAAGCGCCTCGGGATTGACCCTTGGGTGAGCAATGCCTTAGAAGCCTCTCTCATGCTTCCCTTTGCCATTGCCTACCTGTTTTATCTTGATGCGAACGGCGTCGGCGCATTCCTTGCCGGCGGAACCTACATCACGATTCTTCTCATCAGCGTGGGGCTTGTGACGTCCGTGCCGATGATTGCTTTCTCGGCTGCGGCCAATGTTCTTCCGCTGACGATCCTTGGATTCATCCAGTACATGAATCCGATCCTTACGCTAATTGTCGGATTGGTTTTCTTCCATGAGCCGTTCAATCACCAGCAACTCATTCCTTTGCTGTTTATTTGGGCTGGAATTCTGACTTTCATCTATAGCGAATTTAAAGAAAAGGCGGCGAGGAAGGTTCAGGCTGCGCGGGCTTAAATTCGGATTCGAGCCAGAAAAAGAATGCGCAACTAGGTATCAAAACTTCCCGTGAAAAGACTATAGATTGCACGCTAACTGCCTGAAGGAACGTCAAAAATCACTTATCATTACGCCTTGCTTTTTTGTTTTGGTCGGTGTTTTCTATGTTTATCGTCTCTCGTTATCGAGCTCCGTGGGTCGCTTTTGCTTTTATCGCAGTGGTGTCGATCGGTGCCTTCATGCGCTTTCAGCAAAGTGCGGAAACCGACGCGAAAAACTTAGAACTCGACCGAGCAGAGTTTCAGCTTTTTAAAAAAGATTTAGCTCCGATTAATTTGCCCGAGAAGATGATGAATTCGACAGTTCTTTTCGAGCTGTTCCGCTGCGGTGTTCGTTCTATTAACGAAGCCGGCTACTGCAATAAGATCGGAGAGGATTTTTTCAGCCAGCTGTCTGACGAACAAAAGAAAGCCATTCGTCCGATTTTCAATAAATATTTCAGTAACCGTCCCGTCAGGTAGGCAGTATTCTCATGGATTGGATTCTTTATTTAAAAGCCGTCATTCTCGGTATCGTTGAGGGTTTGACGGAGTTTTTGCCGGTCTCTTCCACCGGTCACTTGATTGTTGCCGGCAGCTTACTTGACTACACAGGACAGGAAGCAGATACCTTTTACATCGCGATTCAGGCCGGCGCTATCTTTGCGGTGTGCTGGCACTATCGTCAGCGCCTGATTGATATCTGTTTGGGCCTTTTCTCCGATAAAGTTCAGCAGCGTCTGGCAATCAACACTATTGTTGCCTTCCTGCCCGCAGCGGTGATTGGCGTATTGGTAGCAAGCTATATTAAGAAATGGCTGTTTAACCCGATTGCGGTCGCAACGGCCTTAGTTGTAGGCGGCGTGATCATCCTCATCGTTGAATACTTCCAAGATAAGAAGACTTACAAGCCGCGCGTAGAGACGATGGACGATATGAGCTGGAAAGACGCTCTGAGGGTCGGTTTTCTGCAGTGCTTGGCCATGATCCCGGGCACCAGCCGTTCCGGCGCAACCATCATCGGCGGTCTTTGCATTGGCTTGTCCAGAAAGGCAGCGACGGAATTTTCTTTCTTCCTGGCAATCCCGACGATTTTCGGCGCTACAGTTTATGACCTTTGGAAGTCCAGAGACGTACTGACAGCAACAGCGCTTCCGATGATTTCCGTGGGTTTCGTCGTGTCATTCTTCTCCGCACTCGTCGTGGTCCGCTGGCTGCTTCATTACGTTTCTAAGCATGACTTCTCCGCATTCGGCTGGTACCGAATCTTTTTCGGCGGCGTCATTCTTCTGACGTGGTGGACCGGACTGGTTCAGTGGTAACGAGTCAAAAGAAACGATCCAAACCAAACGGCGCCGAGGCGCCGTTTGGTGTTCCTGAGGCCTTAAATCTTGCGGAAAACGAAATCCCAACAGCCGTGACCCAAACGGTTGCCGCGTTCATTGAATTTTGTCGTCGGACGCTTAATAAGCGGATTTTCCGGCTGGGGAGCGGCTCCTTCGTGGAGGTTTTCTAATGTCGGCTCTGCAGATAAGACTTCCAGCATCTGTTCGGCATAGTTTTCCCAGTCGGTGGCGCAGTGGAAATAGGCGCCTTTTTTCATTTTCGGAACGAGAAGTTTTAAGAAGCTCTCGTTGATCAGACGGCGCTTATGATGACGGGCTTTTCTCCAAGGATCCGGGAAGAAGATATGCACGCCGTCTAAGGAATTGTCTTCGAGCATGTCTCTGACGACTTCCACCGCGTCATGACGGAAAATACGGACGTTTTTGAGGTTCATGTCATGAAGACGTTTGCTTAGGGCGCCGACGCCGGCAGCAAATACCTCGCAGCCGATGAAATTGATTTCAGGATGAGCCTGTGCAATCGCAGCAGTGGTTTCGCCCATGCCGCAGCCGATTTCCAGGACCAGCGGATTGTTGTTTCCGAATGTCTTGACCGCATCGAACATTTGATTGGCGTCATAGGGAATTTCATACAGTGGAAGCAGTTCTTCCAGCGCTTTTTCCTGGGCGTTGCTGATGTGCCCGCGGCGCATGCAGAAGCTGCGGATATGACGTTTTTTCAGTTCTTCGATTTGTTCGGGAGTCAGCGGTTCTGTTGACATGTGAAAGGATCCTTAATAAAAGCGAGGCTCAATTTTAGAAAATTAAGACGTGATTGTCTGCGATATTTTCTTGAAGTTACAGGCGGTTATAGATTAAGTATTGTTTGTTCAAGAGTTAACTGCGTGAAGTCAAAGTAGGAATGAGAAGGATTTTTCGATATGCCTAGGCATGCCTAAGAACACACGTTGTATGCCGTTTAGTGGTGGTGGAGATACTGATGGGTGACGTGCAGTCGGCTCTTGTAGAATGTCCGCAAAGGATCGAGCCTATGACAACCTACAGCAAGAGAGAAAAACTCAAGCCGCTTATAAGAATCGTGGATGATAACCAGGCGATTCTCAACTCATTGACCTTCATGCTTACTTGTGAAGGATATGAAGTTGCGTCATTTAGCTCGGCAGAAGCTTTTTTGGCCGGAGATACACCCAGCCGAGAGGGTCTGCTGATTTTAGATGTTCAAATGCCGGGGCTGTCGGGATTGGAGCTGTTTAAGGTTCTCAATATGAGGGCTTATAAACTGCCGATTATTTTTCTGACGGCCCACGCAGATGTTGACATGGCTGTTGCGGCAATGCGGGAAGGCGCCTGCGATTTTCATCAAAAACCGATCAATCCTGAGACATTGCTTCCTGCGATTGCCAGAGGTTTAGAAAAAGCTCGCATCAGCAAGAGCGGCTTAGGCGATATCAAAGAGGAAGTTGAACGTTTTAAAGCACTGACCGAGCGGGAAGAGCAAATTTGCCGCTTAGTCGCAAAAGGCCTTGTTAGCCGTGAGATTGCAGAGCGTTTAGTGATTTCTCAGAGAACCGTTGATCACCACAGAACGGCGGCACTTTCCAAATTGAACATCCGAGAGCCCGCAGAGCTTGCTTTGTTTTTCGAAAGAATCGACGCATGGCGCAAGAGCGCCGGCCACGCGGGTCAGAACTTATTCTGAAGAACCGGGATTCTCATCGGCTTCCGGCAGAAAAATAACTGCCTTCAGACCATTCTCCGGACCTCTGAAAAATTCCAACTGACCTCCGTGATTCTCGACAATCAGCCGCACGATAGATAAGCCGAGCCCTAAACCGTCGATCTTTGAACTGGATAAGACGGAGCTGAGTTTTTCAAAAGCCTCATCGCTCAGGCGCGGACCGTTGTCGCTGACGCTAATGGCAATTCGTGGCGAACCGCCGGAGGACTTTTCCTTATGAACGGAGACGCTAACAGACGGATTCTTTTCAGAAGAAACGGCGTGGAGGGCGTTTTTCAATAAATTTTGAACCGCAAGTTCGAGCTCCGTCTTGTCGCTCCAGATCTTGTCGTCTCTGCCCTTAAGCCCTGAAAAAGTTACTTTAGTAGGAGACAGCATGGCCTCATTGAGCGTGTTGACGGCTTCAAGAACAATCTCATTGGCATTTAACAAAGAACGAGGCTGACCTTTTTTGCGTGCATAGGAGCGAACTTTTTCAAGGATAGACTCTGCAGTTTTAGCCTGAGATTTAATGGCACCTATGCCGGAACTCAGCATTGCGGAATTTGCCGGATTGTTTTGGTCTAGAAGCCTTTCAATTCCGTGGAGGTACCCGCTAATCGCTGAGAGCGGCTGCCTGAGTTCATGAGCGACGATCAAAGACATTTGACCGACAACACCAGTCTTTTGCAGGGAGGCCATTTTTTCCTGCGCGCGTCTGGCCTTTTCTTCCAATCTCCTTTGGTTTTGAAAAGATTCTCTGAGCTGGCGTGTCCGTTTTTCAACTAAATAACCGGTTCGAATATTGTGCGCAATGCCCGTGGCCAAGAGAACTAGACCTAAGAGACACCAGGGCCAATACATATCCCAGAAACGTTTCAGGTTCCACTCTCGAAGATAGGCATAAGGTCCTCTGCGAATTTGCTTGTACATAGCATCCGCCCCTGAGTAGTCACTGGCCACGGTCCAATGGAGTCCGCCTGGGTTAGACGGAAGTGAAAACAGCTTGAGAACTACTCGGCGGGAAAGCTCAGGCGAGAGGCGCGGTGTTGCAGCGATTGTCCAGTTGGGATAAAGATCGGTTGAAGTTAGACAGCGCTCAGACTCTCCGACATCTTTAACTAGGAGCGGCTTGATATCGTCAACGTTGTCTCCTTGTTTCTTCAAGTTTTCCAACAGGCAATTTCGAATAATGCCGATATCTGCCTGATTATTCCGAAGTTTGGTCAGGACGGCCGGCATGTCGTAGTGCGTATAGATTTCAGAGCTGAAGAAATGATCTGGGTCTTGGCCTCTCTGAGCCAACTCTCCCAGAGCTAAGTCGTGGCCGGCAAATCCATTCGGGCCTGTGGCTGCAAGCCGTTTTCCTTTCATGTCTTCCAGCGTGTTGATATCGTTCCGGCTTTTTAGTGTGACAAAAAGACTGCCTTCCGCTTTGTTGGGGTCGGGATGCAGATCTGAAGCGACAGTCGCTAAATCTCGAAGACCTTTGTTCGGCATGCGAAGATATGTTCCTGTTGAGCCAAGGACGAGATCGGCATCTTTGATGTCTTCCGGGTTTCCGGAAAACAGCACCGCACGGAAGTTGTTCGGGCCGAAAACTTCTTGGAGGGTACGGAAAGTCTGAGGAATGATGTCTTCTTGACCGTTCGGACGTGCCAGCGGGGACACCAGCATCGTGATGAAGGGGCTGTTCGGATCCGGTCTCCCGAATGGCTTAACGAGTACTTCCGAGGGCGAAACTGATTCTTCCGATAAAGCGGACAGAGATAAAACGCACAGACAAAGAAGAGTAAGAGTTCTCAGAAAAGTCTTCATATGACCATCAAACCGAAGCGTCGGATGTTTTCAATTTAAAAGAGAACGAAGCTCATGAAAATTGGCACAAGCGACTAATTGACGATAGTTTGACAATAGACAATATGCCTAGGCATGTCTCAAAAACATAATGCATTCAATCGGACAAGAAAATAGTTCGTTACTTCCTCTAAACAAACAGGAATACATTATGGTCTCAAGAAGAAACATGCTGAAAACAGGTCTGACCGCCGTGTTCGGAGCCTGTGCCGTCCAGACAGCCTCTGCTTCCGAAGTACAGCAGAAGTCTCAGAACAATTTTGATGTCGTTATTCTCGGTGCCGGTACCGGTGGCTTAGTCACTGCCATTGAAGCGGCCGATCTCGGACTGAAGCCCGTCGTCTTAGAAAAAATGGAATGCAGCGCTGGAAACTCCCTGTATGCATCTGGTGGTATTGCAGCCTGGGGCACCTCTCAGCAAAAAGAAGAAGGCAGGAACGAAACGAAAGAGTCTTTCAGAGAAGACATGATGAAGGTCTCCGAATATCGTGCCGACCCGGCCCTTGTTGGCGCCTATGTCAACCATATTCCGGAAGACTTCGAATGGCTCAAAAAGCAGGGTGTTAAGTTCTCGAAGATCGGCAAGAAGCCCTGGCCACTTAATTATCGAATGCACAATGTGGACGGACAGGGTTTGACGGGCGGTGCTCGTCTCGTCCGCTATCTGCTCGAAGCCTGTGAAAAGCGCAATATTCCGATTATCTACAACACTAAGGCCATCGAACTTTTAACGAACGACGCAGGCCGCGTAATCGGTGTCAGAGCCCAGGGAGATCTTCACAAGACGGACTATTTTGCTAAGGACGGTGTAGTGATTGCGACCGGCGGTTTCTCCGCAAATCGTGAACTGCTTTGCCGTTATATGGGCGGTCCGCTTTCTCGCCTGGTTCTTCGCGGATCCCCGTATGTAACCGGGGACAACCTTATGCTCACCGCACCGGTCGGAGCGCAGCTTGTTCATATCGACCAGTTCCACTGCGGCCCGATCGTTGAGGAAACGCACGCTAATCCGAACTTTGTGATCGATGCCGGACAAGGTATTGATGTGGATGTGCGCGGTCATCGCTTCATGGACGAAATCTATACCTACACTCAGAAGTCTATGGCTACGGCAACCAAGACGCCGGAAAACATGGCTTATCACATCATCGATGCTCACTGGCCTAAAGCCGAAAGCGCTGCGAAGAAGTTCCTGGCAATGAACACCAAAGTCCTGGTTGCTCAAACGCCGGAAGAGCTCGCCAAGAGAATGGGCGTCGATCCGAAGGTTATTCTTTCGCTCTTCAAAGAGTACAACGACGCGCTTGCCGCCAATAAATTGAAAGAACTGAATCCTCCGTGTTCTTTGAAGGAACCTCAGCCGTTAAATAAGGCTCCTTACTACGCTTTCCCGTTCCAAGGCGGTATTACAGCAACATTCGGCGGTCCGAAGATTAACGCAAACGCTCAGGTGATCAATAACGAAGGACGAGTGATTCCGGGACTCTATGCTGTCGGAAACGCAGCCGGCGGTCTGTTCTACGGAAACTACATCGGCGGAACACAGTTGGGAGGCGCAACGGTCTTCGGAAGAATCGCCGCCCGAAAGATGGCCTCTCTCCATAAAAACAACTGATAAAGGAATCTGAAAATGAAACACCTCTTAGTGCTCGTGTTATCCGCGCTCACCGCCTCTGTTGTTTTTGCACAGCCTTACACAGCAGACCGCCATCTTGCTCGGAAGGTTCCCTGTCAGGCTTGCCACGTGACCGGCGACACTTCGGTTCCAGTCCGAAAACAAAACTGCTTAGCCTGTCATCAGAGTTATGAAGTGGTTGCGCAGAAAACTAAAGATCTGAAACCGAATCCTCACTTCAACCATTACGGCGAACGTGATTGCTCAACCTGCCATTCAGGACACAAACCAAGCGTGACATCCTGCAATCAATGCCATAAGTTTGATTTGAAGACGCCGTAAAGGTTTCTAAGTTTGAAATTTCGACGCCGGCACGTTCCGGCGTTCTGTTTAAGCTCGTGAAATTTAGAATTTGACAGCGTTGTCTCGATGTTATATTTGGTCTTATTGCGGAGAGAAAAAGATCGTTCTAATGTTAACGACCTATTGCCCGTCTCGAAGAGTGTCGTCTGCTCTTAATCATCGACGGTATTCCATAAATAATCAGGGCGGACGAATAGCCGATCAAGATAGCCGTTCTCTTCTATATCCCCGAACCCTACGATCGTCCGATCGTCAATTGCGACAAAACTAATGTGCTTTTCAAAGTCACGATTCCAGTCCTTTAGATTTCTGGACCTGGGCGCCCAAGCGTCCAATTGCTCCTTTGAATAATCCTTTGCATTTGCAGTGTGAACTGTAGAGTAAAAAAGTTCTGCAAGGTCAGCACAGTCAGAAGCTTGATATTTTCTAATAAGGAGCATTGATTGGGTTTTTTATGGTGGATTTGGACGGCGTGGCGACTCCCTAAACACGTACACTGTTGGAGAAAGGAAACCGGAGGGAGAACGGGAACTGGAGCGGGTGAGGGGAATCGAACCCCCGTCGTAAGCTTGGGAAGCTTCTGCTCTACCATTGAGCTACACCCGCATTCGATAGAGCAAGATTGTACTCGAAATTTCACAAATTATTTCAGGCTTCGAAAAGTTCTATTCACGTGCTTTCTCTCATATGGCGCCCACCGCTTATGTGCAAGAATTAAGCAAACTAACTTCAACATCAGATCTCATGTCCTCTATTGCTTTGGTTTATTTCTCTCCTACGGGAAACACTAAGAAAGCGGTTTCTTCGATCGGGGAGCTGCCGTGTGTCACTGTCAAGACCTTCGATATCACAGGCAACGTAGAAGTTCCGGAAACCGATCTCAGCGGTTTTGATTTTGTCGTTTTCGGGGCGCCGGTTTATGCAGGACGAATCCCAGCCTGCAGCGTAGATCGTTTTGAAAGGATGAAAGGAAGCGGTACTCCTTGTGCGTTAGTGCTTACTTACGGCAATCGGGCTTACGAAGATGCCCCAAGAGAGCTTGGTGACATTGCTGAGGCTAACGGCTTCAGGATCAAGGGAGTGGCTACAATGGCGTCCCAACATACTTATGGGCAGATCCAGTTAGGTCGTCCGAACAAAGACGACATTGCCGAGCTTCAGGAATTCTATTTTCATATGCTGGCCAAAGCTGAGGAGCCTGAGACAGTGATTCCTCCGGGAAATTATCCTTATAAGGTCGTTGAAACTAAAGCCAAATTTAAACCGACGACCAACGGTAATTGCTTGGCTTGCGGGATGTGTATCAGAGATTGTCCGGTCGGAGCGATCGAAGAAGATATCAAGACGGTAAACGACAACTGTATCGGTTGTATGCGCTGCGTTAAGAATTGTCCGATGAAAGCGAAGTCGGTTGTTGCAGATGCATTCTCAGATTTTGAAAAACTCCTCTCGGAACGCCTCAAGAACCGTAAAGAAAACGAATTCTTTGTGTGAGGATTGGCGTACCTCAGGCGGCTGAACTTAAGGCCAACTGAGAAGCAACTCGGAGAAAAAACAAACCCGGCGTATCGAGAAGAACGCCGAGTTTGAAATTGCTGGGGATCGATTAGCGGTGAGAAACTCTTCTGACCATCCAATCGCCGAAGCTCTGCAGACTTTGGACGAAGACAATCAAAATGATGACAACAGCTGCCATGACTTCAGGCATGAAGCGCTGATATCCGTAACGAATACCCATGTCGCCTAAACCGCCGCCGCCAACGGCGCCGGCCATAGCGGAGCTGCCGACCAAAGCAACAAAGGCGATGGTGAGGCCGGCAAGGATGCCGGGCATCGCTTCCGGAAGAAGCACTTTGCAAATAATCTGAGTGTTCGTAGCGCCCATGGACTGAGCAGCTTCAATCAGTCCCTTGTCGACTTCACGCAGACTGGTTTCGACCAGACGAGCGATGAGCGGAGCAGCGGCAATCGTCAGGGGAACGATAGCAGCAACGGTACCGATGGAAGAGCCGACGATTAAGCGCGTAAACGGAATGATGGCAACCAAAAGAATGATGAACGGCGTCGAACGCACGGCATTCACAGCAGTGCCGATGATGCGGTTGACGTACGGCTTGGGCATGATGCCTTTGGGAGACGTAACGAACAGGAAGACGCCCAAAGGAATACCGATCGCAGCGCCGAGTCCGCCGCTCACGCCGACCATCAGAATGGTTTCAAGGAAAGATTCCCAAAGAAGATTGATGATGTTAGATGACATTTGTGAGCTCCTCGACGCGAACGCCTCTTTCGGCGATGTAGTTCAATGCCAGATGGAAGTTTTCTGTAGTTCCTTCCATCACGATCGTGAGAGTGCCGTAGCTTTCGCTTTGGATCTCATCCACCTGTCCTAAGAGGATGTTGAAGTCCAGATCGAATTTGGAGCAGGCGCGGGAGAGGACCGGTTCGGTCGTTGAGCTGCCGACGAACGTCAAACGAATGAGATGATTCTTGCGTCCGTTTTCTCCCGGCGTGTTCAGAACTTTCTTCACACGCTCGACCATGCTTGCCGGAATTGTGCGGGCAGCAAGAGCCGTGCCGAGCATCGCCTGAGTAACTTCGTTCTTCGGGTCGCGGAAGACCTCGAGCACGTCGCCTTCTTCGACAACGACGCCTTTATTCATCACGACGACGCGATTGCAGATCTGTTTCACTACGTCCATTTCGTGCGTGATCATGACGATCGTCAGACCGAGCTCCTTGTTAATCTTCTTGAGGAGCTGAAGCGTTGCCTGAGTGGTTTCCGGGTCAAGAGCAGAAGTGGCCTCGTCGGAAAGAAGAATCTTCGGATCGGAAGAAAGCGCACGAGCAATACCGACGCGCTGTTTCTGACCGCCGGAGAGCTGAGACGGATACTTGTTGACGTGTTCGCTTAAGCCGACAAGTTCAATCAGCGGCATTACTTTTTCGCGAATCTTATCCTTCGGCATTCCTGCAAGTTCCAGAGGAAGCGCAACATTGCCGTAGACGGTACGGGAGGAGAGCAGATTAAAGTGCTGGAAGATCATACCGATCGAGCGTCTTTCCTCACGCAGTTCGGATTCCGACATCTTGGTTAGATCCTTGCCGTCGACGATGACGGACCCGGAAGTCGGGCGGTTGAGAAGGTTGATGCAGCGAACCAGCGTGCTCTTACCGGCGCCGCTTCGGCCGATAATGCCGAAGATATCGCCGGGTTTGATGTGGACGTTTACATCCTTACAGGCAAAGAATTTTCCTTTACCGTCAGCAGTATCGTATTCCTGCGTTATGTGTTTTAACTCAATCATTTAATTTATATCCCAGGGCGAGGTTCTGACACCTCGAGGTCCTGCCCTTTCAGCAGGACAAATCATTTCTACGCGGACTTTTCAGTCAATGGGCACAAAGTAATGTCCACGGGAAATTATCCTTGATTCTTTTTAAAGAATTATTATTTTTCGGAAAATATTTCATTAGTTTTGTTAAAAAGGAAAAGTTTCAATCCTCGGATTTCTTCTCAGAGCCAGCGGGCCCGGAGCTTATACGTTTACGAAAGGTTAAACAGTTGTGCCCAAGAGCAAGAAAAAATTGAGAGCAGATAAACGAGAACCGATGAGCTTTCGATCGGAATTCGAAGGAGGGACAGCATCGGTTCTGCTGAGGTTTCTTTATGGCCGGTACTTTTCGCCGCCCCTTAAAGTGGTCTGAGCAGGTTATTTCGAAAGAATATGTTCGGCTGCGCGACGTCCGCTCCAAACACCATGAGGCGTGCCGGAGTCGTATGTAAGCTCGCCAACCGCATAGAGATTCGGAATTACCTTACCGTCTGCCTTGACGCACTGCATGAAGTCGTTGACGTCAACACCTCCTACGCTTACCTGTGTACCTGGAAGAATGGCCGAGGCATAGTAAGGAGGTGTAGAGAAGTCGGTCTTCATGTTGATGCTGCGGCCGAAATCCAGATCTTTGCCGTTGCGAACAAATTCCGCATAACGTTTGATCGTCTTTTCCAAGTTTTCTGGCGGAATGCCGATTTTTTGAGCGAGCTCAGGGATCGTTTGGGCTTCTACGAAATAGCCGCTCTTCAAGAAGCTTTGAAGGCGTTTGGAGGCTTTCATAGATTTACCGTCAATGATGACGAAGCTCTTTCCTTCCGGCTGCTCCAGCATTGCTTGGGCCATCTTTGTGTAATCCGGCCAATAGTCATTGCAGAAGCGGTCTCCTTTCAAGTTGACCATGATGCCGCCTTCCAGCCGAGCAGCACTCATGGAAACGTTTTTTCCGCCCTGAGAGTGAATAGAAGGGTTAAGGCCGACTTCTCCGGCATTTTTGATGTTCACTCCGTACTTCTCTGCGAGGATGAGACCGTCACCGGTTGAGCTCACGGCAGTTGTGGTAGGCAAACCTCTCCACTGAGGAGCGTATTTGGAAATCAATTTTTGGTTCTGATTGAAATTGCCTGTTGCCAGAACTACGTTATCGGCAAATACCTTGTATTTTTCTTTGCCGTTTTCTACAACAACACCTACCGCTCTCCCATCTCTAATTATTAAGTCAAGAACTTTACTGTTCATCTTCACTGGGATAGAAAGTTCTTTGGCCCTTGCGCTTAATATCTTCATTAACCGTACGCCTAGAGAACTTCCGTCGGAAATACCCATTTGATAATCGCTGACCGGACGAGTTAGGCCGGCGCCTAAGCTGTTCAACCAATCAATGGATTTTTGCGAGTCAAACATTCTTTGTTCTGTACGCGGGAGCATTTCGGAATTTCGGCCGGTTTTCGCTGTTCTTTGGATGTAGTCAGGCACAGATAGCTCTTTACCGTTAGCAACTTGATCCTTCGTTCCCACAGAAACAAAGTATTGCGCAGCCAAGTTCGTGGTGCCTCCCATGAAAGGCATTTTTTCAAGAACTAAGACATTTTGTTTGTGCTCTTTGAGCAGGATCGCAGTAGTGAGACCTGAAACACCGCTTCCGACAATGACTGTTCCTGTATGAATGTCTTCAAGCGCAACGGCGTATCCGGGAATAAGAATAGAGGTCAAAACTGCAGCAATAATCGTTTTATGCATGTGATTTCTCCTTGGAAGTTACAGGGATATTCTTATTGAGGAGAAATAGATTGGAAACTTAGAATAATTAGAACGAATCGATCGAAAAATTAGAGCTATGAATATCAAACAACTTCAGATCCTAGACGCGGTTGTGCGCCTTGGTTCATACCGTAAAGCAGCCGCTCAGCTGCGCTGCTCTCAATCGACAATCACATTTCAACTAAAAAACTCGAAGATTCTTTGGGATGTTTTCTTTTCGAGAAAACCGGCCGTCACATGGTTTTGACACCCGCCGGGCAGGCAGCCCTCAAAGAAGCACAGAAGATATTGGCCAGTCATTCGGTGCTAATGAATCTCAAAGGCTCAAAAGCTTCTCTTACCGGAAGACTTAAGGTCGGAGTGAATGAAACACTTCTCGAATTCATGCTGATCGACGTGATTAAGGAGTTTCGACTTTTGGCGCCGGAAGTATTCTTTGAAGTAGAGATTCTGGATGCCTACCGGTTAAAGACGAAAGTGAAGGATTCGGAGGTAGACATCGGGATTACTTTTAATACAGGAGACTATCCGGCTCCGTTGATTGCTCTGCCTTTGACGGCAAGCCCGCTCGGTCTCTTTGCCTCACCGACATTATCAATAAGCGAAAGTTGTTTCTTCCTTCCCGGTTTAGCGCCGGAACTGCCCCTCATCACAGGGAGTGTTAAAAGCGGTCCGTATAAAATTTTTAAGCGGTTTTTGGATGGACGCGGTATTCGTTTAGGAAAAACTATGCAAGTGGGTAATGTGCATATCGTTAAAGCGCTTCTTGAAGGAGGATTGGGCGTCTCCTATCTCCCTAAAATCTGTGTGGAGAAAGAACTTGCTAGAGGATCGCTTGTTGAGGTACTGACCGGGCTGGGTGAAATCAACTTAGGCGTACTTCTTCTCAAAAATGCCAACAAAGAGGAATCGGCGGCTGCCAGCCTACTGTCGAAAATGATTCGGACGAAACTTTTGGATCCGAATTTAAGAACGAAGGATTTTTTCGAACGAACCTGTCTGATGAAGCGGAAGTTCGAATAAAAGAAAATGCCCGGAAGTCTTCCGACTACCGGGCTGAATTCTGGTGGGGGCACAGGGATTCGAACTCTGGACCTACGGATTAAGAGTCCGCTGCTCTACCAGCTGAGCTATACCCCCACAATTGGTGGGCTGTGCAGGACTCGAACCTGCGACCAATGGATTAAAAGTCCACTGCTCTACCAACTGAGCTAACAACCCTTTGTTTCGATCTCTGTTTCGCTCCGAAGCGCGTCTCATCAATCGAGAAGTCGAATACTACACAGGTTTTTTCGGTTCGTCAAACCAAAACTAAAAACAGTGAATTTATGAGACATAAATTGACGTATACGCCTTTACTATGACTACAGCAGAAAAATGAGTGAAGAGATTTGATTCGGCCTTGTTAAATTAATTTTTTTCGCTAGTATTAGACAACTTAGGTCAGTTTCGTCTGATCGGAAAATGATTAGGAAATAAAGATGGCAGAAAAGAAAAAAGTTAAACCGCCCGTTGAACAGCTCGTGGATGCGGATGCTCGTAAAAAAGCCCTAAAGATGGCCTTGGATCAGATTTCCAAGCAGTTCGGCAAGGATGCGATTCTGAGCATGGGCAGCCAGCCTGACCAAAATCTGGATGTTGTTTCTACCGGCTCCTTTACTTTGGACTTAGCACTCGGCGTTGGTGGTCTTCCCCGCGGACGTATCGTTGAAATTTACGGACCAGAGTCTTCCGGTAAAACGACTCTGACGCTTCACATTCTTGCTGAAATGCAGAAGCTCGGCGGAACCTGCGCTTTCATCGACGCAGAACACGCATTAGACGTTAAGTACGCCAAAGCCCTCGGCGTTAAAGTGGACGACTTGCTCCTGTCTCAGCCGGACAGCGGTGAACAGGCTCTTGAAATTACAGACGCTTTGGTTCGTTCCGGTGCCGTTGACCTCGTCGTTATCGACTCCGTGGCGGCTTTGGTGCCTCGTTCTGAAATTGAAGGCGACATGGGTGAAGCCCTCCCGGGTCTCCAGGCTCGTTTGATGAGTCAGGCACTTCGTAAGCTCACTTCCAGCATTAAGAAGTCCAACACTTTGGTTGTCTTCATTAACCAGGTTCGTCAGAAGATCGGTGTGGTTTACGGTTCTCCGGAAACAACCACCGGCGGTAACGCACTGAAGTTCTACGCCACGATTCGTATGGATATTCGCCGTACCGGCGGTATCAAGCAAGGTGATGAAATTCTGGGTAACGAAACCCGCGTGAAGGTGGTGAAGAACAAAGTTGCGCCTCCTTTCAAACAGGCTGAATTCGAGATCATCTACGGCCAGGGTATTTCCCGCGAAGGTGAAATTATCGATATCGGTACCGATATGGATATCTTCAACAAGTCTGGTGCTTGGTACTCTTATCAGGGCAACAAGATCGGTCAGGGCAAGGCAGCCGCCAGAGAATGGCTGAAGTCTCATCCTGAAGAAATGAAGATGATTGAAGAACAGATCAAGGCCGCGATCAAGGGCAAAGATCACGAAGAAGATGCTGCCGAAGAGGTCGTGACCAAAGAAACAGAAGAAACTTACGAAGACGCTCAATAATGTTTGATCCTGCTGATCGCAGAAAGCAGATCTTATATAAGGCGGTAGCAGCTCTCGCACGTCGAGAGCGCTCCCGCCTCGGCCTTTATAAGAAACTGTCAGAAACTTTCAACGAAGACGGCGACAAGGAATTGGTCAATTCCGTTCTCGACGAGCTCGTCAGTAAAAAGTATTTATCCGACGAGCGGTATGCTCGTATCCAGGTTTTGACGCGCAGCGCCAGATACGGCGACCGCAAGCTCTTTTGGAACCTCCAGCGGGACGGCGTGTCTCGTGAAATCGCTGAAGAGGCTTTGAAGCAGAACGAGGAGTCGGAATATGACCGAGCACTCGTGCTTTGGAAACGAAAATTCGGTGAGCCGCCCGAGGATTACAAAGAACGCGCAAAGCAAATTCGCTTCCTCGCCAGTAGAGGTTTTACCTTTAAAACCATTGAAAAAGTCTTGAAGTGCGAACTTCCTGACGAACTCTTTTAAGACTGTTGTCTGAGATCGTTATACTTTTGTTCACAAACAAAAGTTAACAATTTCACGGCTATGAAAATTCATGAGTATCAAGCACGTCAAATTTTGAAGAATTTTGACGTTCCCGTTCCTGTTGCTGGAGTTGCTTCAAGTCCTGAGGAAGCTCGAAAAATTGCCGAAGAAATCGGCGGAAAGATTTGGGCAGTTAAATCCCAGATTCATGCCGGCGGCAGAGGTAAGGGCGGCGGTGTAAAACTCGCTCGCAGTCTGGATGACGTCAGCAATCTCTCCCGTCTTATGATCGGCAGCCGCTTGGTCACCAAGCAGACCGGCCCTGCCGGAGCCCCCGTGAGCAAGGTCCTTGTTCAGCAGGGCCTCAATATCGTTCAGGAGTTCTATGTCGGTTTCCTCATTGACCGCAAGCTGCAGAAACCGGTTCTTATCGCTTCTGCTGAAGGCGGCATGGAAATTGAAAAAGTTGCCGCCCAATTTCCTGAAAAAATTATCAAGACGGTTATCGATCCGGTGGCCGGTCTTTCTGTTCCCGAAGCTTTGGAAGTTGCTACTCGTTTGGGAGTTCCTGCCGACATTGCCGGAGACTGCGCAGAAGTCCTGAGGAAACTGTGGAATACGTTTGTTTCGATGGACTGCTCTTTGCTTGAGATCAATCCGCTTATCGTGACAGCAGATAAAAAGGTTTATCCGCTTGACGTGAAGATGACGTTCGATGACAACGCACTTTTGCGTCATCCCGAACTTGAAGAACTCCACGATCCTGAGCAGGAAGATCCGACAGAACTTCGTGCCCATAAGGCCGGTCTTCAGTACATTCAGCTCAACGGCAATATCGCTTGCCTTGTGAACGGCGCCGGTCTAGCCATGGCGACGATGGATACGATCAAGCTTTTCGGCGGTGAGCCCGATAACTTCCTTGATATCGGAGGCGGGGCGTCCCCTGAAAAGGTCACGGCAGCTTTTGAAATCATGCTGGCCCAGCCGGAAGTCAAAGTCATTCTCGTCAATATCTTCGGCGGCATTATGAAGTGCGACGTCATTGCCGAAGGCATTGTCGAAGCCTGCCGACACGTCAAATTAACCGTTCCCTTAATCGTCCGTATGAAGGGTACGCACGAAAAAGAAGGCAAAGAGATTCTCAAGAACAGCGGTCTGCCGATTATCTCAGCCGAGTCTTTTGGCGACGCCGCGAAGAAAGCCGTAGAACTGGCAGCGGAGAAATAACATGAGCATTTTGGTAAATAAGAACTCCCGCATCATCACCCAAGGTATGACCGGCAAAACCGGCCAGTTCCACACTCGTCTCTGCAGAGACTACGGCTTTGGCAAGGAATGCTTTGTCGGCGGCGTGAATCCGAAGAAGGCCGGACAAGTCTGGGAAGGCTTGCCGATTTTCGGCTCCGTTAAAGAAGCCAAAGAAAAGACCGGCGCAAACGTTTCCGTAATTTATGTCCCGCCTGCCGGTGCGGCAGCCGCTATTCAGGAAGCAAGTGACGCCGGCATTGACCTCATCGTCTGCATCACAGAAGGCATCCCGGTCATGGATATGGTCAAGGTTCGAGATCATATGAAAAAGACCGGTTCTAAATCTCTTCTTCTCGGACCGAACTGCCCAGGTATTATGACGCCGGGAGAAGTCAATGTCGGCATCATGCCTGCGCACATTCACCGCAAGGGCAGAATCGGTGTCGTTTCCCGCTCCGGTACACTGACCTATGAGGCGGTTGCGCAGATTACGGCTTTGGGTTTAGGGCAATCCACTGCTATCGGTATCGGCGGAGATCCGATCAACGGCTTAAAGCATATCGATGTGCTGAAGCTCTTTAATGATGACCCGGAAACCGACGCGGTCGTCATGATCGGAGAAATCGGCGGAAACGATGAAGAAACCGCTGCCGAATGGGTAAAAGATCATATGAAGAAACCTGTCGTGGGCTTTATTGCGGGCGTAACGGCACCTGCAGGAAAGAGAATGGGGCATGCGGGAGCGATCATTTCCGGCGGTACAGGAACCGCGGAAGGTAAATTGGCCGTGATGGAAGCCTGCGGTATTCGAACGACACGGAATCCGTCCGAAATAGGCTCGTTGCTACAATCCGTGCTCTCTTCGAAAAAGGAGTAATTCATTTTGGAAGCGCTTATTGCTTGGTTTGGTGAGATTCATTGGGTCGCAGTTCTGCAGATCATTCTCATCGACATTTTGCTCGGCGGTGATAATGCCGTCGTGATTGCGTTGGCTTGCCGAAGCCTTGATCCGCATCTGCGGACGAAAGGCATTATTTACGGCGCCGGCGGTGCTATTTTGCTGCGCGTCATTCTGATTGCCTTCGCAGTCTCGGTGATGAACATTCCGTTCCTGAAGTTCTGCGGCGGCATTCTGCTCTTGTGGATCGGTATTAAACTCATTGCGCCGGCTGACGAAGGAGAGCATGAGATTCATGCGAGCAAGCGGCTTTGGGGAGCGGTTAAGACCATTATCCTTGCCGACTTGGTCATGAGTATCGACAACGTGATCGCTATTGCCGGCGCGGCCGAACAGGCTCCGGGCCACCATCAAATGGCCTTGGTGATATTCGGTCTGCTTGTGAGCGTTCCGTTTATTCTCGGCGGCAGTCAGATTATTCTGAAGATCATCGATCGCTTCCCGATCATCGTGTACGCGGGCGGGGCTTTGCTGGGCTGGATTGCCGGTACGCTGATGGTAGATGACCCAGGCATCTTGGCACACTTGCCGAATCTTCCGGCTCTGCATACGGAAGGCGGTATTGCCGGTGCAGTCTTTGTGCTGCTTGTTGCCTTTGTGCTTAAGTACGTTAGATCGAAAAAGACAAAGGCTTAATCAAAACGTCAGAACAACAAAAGGCGCTTTCTCATGTGAGGAGCGCCTTTTTAAATGGTCGATGGCTGCTTTATAGCTTTTCGGCAGCCTCTCTAACTTCTAATGCAGCTTGTTTACCGCTAATCCATTCAGGAACAAGCTTGATCATGAAGACGTAATTCAAAGAATGTTGGATTTCATCTTCATTGTCAGGAATGCCGGGGCTGTACTTTTCAGCAAGCGCACGAAGGGCGCTGAGTTTCTCTGCAGTATCGGTGACAGGCTGCAGTCGTCCCCAAATGAGAACGCTTTGGAAATTATTCGCTCGGACACTCGGAACAACCTGGCTCTGTCCGACGATCGAAAAGCTGGTTTTGTCTGTTCTCTGAAAGCATTCGTACTTGTATCCTCGCGGCGATCCGTGGAAATAGACAACTCCGTCCGTATAAACGTAACTTAGCGGCACTGTATAGAAGTAGCCTTCCTCTCCGTTTAAAGAAAGCACTCCGTAAGCAGTGGTTTCAATGATCTCCCGGATGGTTTCTTTGTCCAAAGCCTGTTTTGTTCGTGTGAGTTCTTTTCTTATAGCAATTTCTCAACCTAAAGTTTGTTCTAGAGCTTCGTTGAGTTTTAAAACAGCTTGTTCCAGCTCTTCCTCTGTAAAGTGAGCGTAACCGAGAATTAAGCCGGTGAGCGGTTTGGCAGAGCGGTAGCAGGCAGAAAGCGGCCTGGTCTCGATCTGGTAGGAACGCTTAAAAATTTCGGAAAGCCTAACGTCATCCTGTGGATGATTAAAGATGAAGGTCAAATGGGTTCCTTCATTGGCACCTTCAATATGCCCGTAGGCTGAGAGGTATTTTCCGATCGCTCTTACTGCAGCCTGTCTGCGTTTCTCGTAGATCTTTTTTAGGCGGCGCACGTGCGAATAGTAGAAACCATTCTGAATGAACTCCGCCAAAATGTATTGATGAACTTCACTGCTGTGCCGATCTATTAGCAGTTTGGCGCCTTCAAACACTGTGATGAGATTCTTCGGGACGACCATGTAGGCCATGTTGAAGCCCGGATAGATCACCTTCGTAAAACTTCCGAGATAAATACACGGTGCACCTTCTTTGTAGGAAGAGAGTGCCGGCAGAGGCTTCTTTCCATATCGGAGTTCACTGTCGTAGTCATCTTCGATGATCCAAGCACCTTCAGTCTTTGCCCAAGCTAAAAGCTTCTCGTTGTTTTCAGCGGAAGAGACGTAGCCTAACGGGTACTGATGACACGGCGTGACTAAAACGCCTTTGATCTTCTTTTGCTTCTTGAGTTTTTCGATATCGATTCCGTTCTGCGTCACAGGAATAGGAATCGGCTTTAATCCTCGAAATTCCAGCAAGTTAATGTGGGTTTGAAAGTAAGGATCTTCAACGGCAACCTTGTCACCTTTTTCAAACAGAACGCTCGCACAAAGATCCAATGCCTGCTGAGTACCGTCAGTGGTGATCACTTGTTCCGGTTCACATCTCAAGCCTCGATATTGACGGAGGTAGTCACAGACGGCCTTTTTGTAAGGCATAAAACCGCCCGGCTCGCAATATCCGTTGTGTAGCCAGGGACTCTTAGAAGTTCGAGCAACGACAGTTGTCCAATTTTTACCCGGGAGGCTTTCCTGATCCGGCGCGATGACGGCGAAAGGCATTGGTTTCTGGACTTTGAATTCAGAAGCGGCTGCCGCAATCTTTGCAGATAAAGGCAGCTCTGACAGGAGAAACTTCTCATTGGCCGAACTATTTTCTTTTGGATTTTCGAATACTCCGAGAGAAAGTTCCGAGACAAAAGTTCCGTTGCCGTTCTTCGTTTCAAGAAGCCCTTCTTCCAACAGTCGGTTATAGACACTGACGACTGTTGATCGTGAGACACCGATTTCAGAGGCGAGTCTGCGGCTTGAAGGAATCGGGTCTCCGGGGCGCAGACTTTTAAGCTCGATGAGTTCGAGGATCTTTTGGTAGAGCTGCTCTTGGAGCGACGGCGCTCCGCTTTTCAGATTTAGCGATATGTTTGAGAGGCTCGGCTGAACTTTGTGTGTCATGTCGGCTCCGGCAACTTTAAGGCCGGAGATTGTCTCCGGCCGGTGCTGAGTTATTTTACTTTACTGCATTCTGTGCAGCTGCTGTCGCAGTTCTCAGATTCTTGATAACTTGAGAAGAAGTGTCTTCAAATCCGGATGGATCGTGAACGCCCTTCGAATAGTCTGAGAAGTACCAGCCGACAGTGTGAAGGTAGAGGCTGTAAGCGTCCTGTAGTTTTTGGTATTCAGGCTGATTGATCTTAACCTCGCCGTTCTTGGCTTTGATCAGGAGATTGCGAGCGGCGCTTCCGTAACGTTCAAGTCTTTCTTTGTGGATGCGGTAACGCTGCTGGATTGTTGCGACCATGTAGGCGGCTTGTCCTTCGGACCAGTTGTCACCGTTCGGGTTGCCGTGGCAGTCGGATCTTGCGCAGGTGTTCTTGTACTTCAGAGAAGGCAGACTCGGCTGGTGCTCCAATGTGCCGTTTGCTTTCTTGGCAAAGTGGCAGTCTGTGCAGCCGACGCCGGCTTGGCCGTGCTTAGAAGCAACGACGGTTTCCATGTGATAGTGGTCAGTCGAGACAGTCTTAACGCCGGTAGCCTTATCCGTTCCGTTATTCAGACCTAAACCTCTGACGAGATTCCAGCGTTCGATCGGGTTCGCTGCAAAGAATGTGCCGACGGACCAGCCGGTCCTATCGATTGCGTCCTTCGGATGAGCGAGCTGACCGTCGCTGTCTCTGTAGAAAGTCTCGGAGCGGTTATGACCTTCATGGCATTGACCGCACATATAGTTCGAGTTAGCTTTTTCAAGAATGGCGATCTTTCTCGGATAGCCGCGGACACCCATATTGATGACTTCAATCTTCGGATAACCGGTCTTTCCGGCGTTCTTCTGATAGTTGTAGTCCTTGTAATCGGGATGAGTCATGGCTTCAATCAGATGATCGAAGACGATGCGAGGTTCCGCTGAATGCGGGTCATGGCAGGTAATGCAGTTGAAGCTGTTGTTGACGGTCTTCAGAACTTTGTGGTCCGGATCATTAAAAGCGAGCGGAGCTTTCGGGTTTCTGGCGCCTAAGTATGCGTAGTCCATGATGCTGTCGGAGGTTTTGCACTTCAAGCAGTCAGAGCGGCCCATAATTTCACGGCCTTTTTGCGGACGCCAAGTTAAAGACAAGGTCTTAGACGGCAGAATCTTGTCGCCTTCGTTCGGACGTGTGTCGGTAAGCGCCTCCCACATCGGAGCGCCCGGTTTAGAGAGGTCCGTGTATTTCTTGTATTGATAACGACCGTCAGAGCGGACGTTTGCGAGGTCGGTCACGATGCTCGAATGGAAGCGCGGCAGACGGAACTGGATGTCGCGGAAAGAGTTGTCGCCGGCGATATCGCGGATCTGAGCATAAGCGGGCGGTGTATTTTTAAGTGCCCACTCATAGTGGTACTTCGGATCCATGATGTCTTTGTGCTGCTCGGTATGGCACTGACCGCAAGCGGCATATTCGAAATGCGTAGTCGGGCGGTTGTCGCGGCTCGGGGCTTTGACGTGGTCCGGACTGATGTCGTGGCATGCCACACAATTCACGTTTTTATGCGCACCGCGTGTAGACAGAGTCTTGATGGCGGTCGCGTGACAGCCGAAGCACTGGTTTTTGTCTACAGGCTGCTGAGGAGCCGCGGCTGCCAATACTGACAGCGAAAGACAAGACAGACCTAACGAAACTATGGATTTGATTATTGTGTTTTGCATAAGGTTCTCCTTAAGACTGACTTCATTTTCTCCAATCCACTTTGAGAAAAAGAGTCCACTTTCGGACTATGTGTTCAATCCACTTTTAAGGAGAAAGCCCTTATACAATTCAAAAAGCCTTTTGCTGTTGTGGAGTTCTTGAATTAAGAAGCTGAGAATTTCAAACCGATGATTCCGATGGCGATCAGCGAGGCAAAAACGGTTCTGGAGACTGTGAAGGCTTCTCCGAACAAGAGGATGCCGGCGATAAAGGCTCCGATACAACCGATACCGGTCCAAATGGCGTAGGCAGTTCCTAAGGGAATTGTTCTCATCGCTACAGCCAAGAAGTAGACACTCGCGACCATACCGATAATGGTGACCGCGCTATAGAACCAATTGCTGAAGCCGTCAGCATATTTCAAAGCGACAGCCCAAACGATTTCAAAAATTCCTGCAATGAAAAGGTAAATCCAAGACATTTAAATCCTCCAAAAACGAAAAAGGCACCTTTGTAAGTAATCCTTCAATGGCCTACGGAGTACTGAAAAAGGTGCCTATCCGGCGATAGATTGCACAACGGAAGTATACCGACGTACTAAAGATGTGTTTCATCATCGCAAAGAGGTTTTGTCAGAAATTTTGACCGTCAAAGTTTTCACGCTTCTTTCACAAGAACGGGCACGCTAAAACTACGAAAAATCAACGCATTGCTACAATCAGCTGTCAATTTGATTTCAACGCTTAGGAGATATTTCATTGGAAGCGCTTATCGCTTGGTTTGCCGAAATTCATTGGGTGGCCGTTCTTCAAATTATTTTGATAGACATCTTGCTCGGCGGTGACAACGCAGTTGTGATCGCTCTTGCCTGCCGAAACCTTGATCCGAGCCTCCGTTTTAAAGGAGTGCTTTACGGAGCGGGCGGTGCCATCCTCTTGCGTGTGATCCTGATTGCTTTTGCCGTCACGATCATGAACATTCCTTTCCTCAAACTCGTCGGAGCGCTTCTGCTTCTGTGGATCGGTATCAAACTCATTGTTCCTCAGGATGAAGGGGAGCATGAAATTCATGCCAGTAAGCGTCTTTGGGGCGCGATTAAAACCATTATCGTTGCCGACTTAGTGATGAGCTTGGACAACGTTATTGCGATTGCCGGTGCGGCAGAACAGGCACCTGCCGGTCATCAGATGGCGCTTGTAATCTTCGGTCTCTTAGTGAGTGTCCCGTTCATTCTCGGCGGCAGCCAGTTGTTCCTGAAGGTTATTGATCGTTATCCGATCATTGTTTACGCCGGCGGCGCTTTGTTGGGCTGGATCGCAGGCACATTGATTGTAGGCGACCCCGGACTGACTCCGCATATTCCGAACTTGGCGGAAATGCATACGCCTGCCGGAATTGCCGGTGCCGTCTTCGTGCTGATTGTGGCCTTTGCGATTAAAGGGCTGCGGAAGAAGGCAAACTAACTTGTCAGCTTAACTATAGGAAGAGGGCTATCCGGTCCTCTCGAAAATACAAAAACGGCGTTCAACCGCAAAGGAAGAACGCCGTTTTGCCGTCTGGTGTTAGCGGCTGGTGTCGATAATCGCACCGCCTAGGCAAACTTCGCCGTCATAAAAGACCGCACTTTGTCCCGGTGTCACCGCCCAAAGAGGATCAAGAGAAGAAACCACAACGCTTTCATCGTCGGCTCGGATCACCTTACATTCCTGATCGGCCATGCGATAACGCGTTTTAAGGCCGAGCATTCTTCCGGCTTCAGGTGCCGTACCGCTGATCCAGTTGGGTCGCGTGGCAGAAAGCGAGAAAGACTGAAGCCAGGGATGATCGTGACCTTGGACGATATAGAGCGTGTTGTTCGGAATGTCCTTACGGGCAACAAACCAAGGTTCGCCGTTGCCGAACTTAGAGCCGCCGACACCGATACCTTTGCGCTGACCTAAGGTGTAGTAAGAAAGGCCGATGTGCTCACCAACAATTCTTCCGTCCGGTGTTTTAATCGGACCGGGCTTGTTGGCGAGGTAACGATGGAGGAACTCGCGGAACGGACGCTCTCCGATAAAGCAGATACCGGTGCTGTCTTTTTTCTTGGCGTTCGGAAGACCGATTTCTTCGGCAATTCTGCGTACTTCGGTCTTGCACATGTCTCCGACAGGGAACATGGCCTTCGAGAGCTGGTACTGATTGAGGCGATTTAAGAAGTAGCTCTGATCTTTGGTGTTGTCCACACCCTTCAGAAGTTCAAAGAGTCCGTCTCTTTCGCGAACGCGCGCATAGTGGCCCGTTGCGATCTTGTCAGCGCCTAAACGAATGGCGTGATCCAGGAAGGCTTTGAATTTAATCTCGGAATTGCAGAGAACGTCAGGGTTCGGCGTACGACCCGCAGAATACTCAGATAAGAATTCCGCAAAAACGCGGTCCTTGTACTCTTTGGCAAAGTTCACGGCTTCGATATCGATGCCGATTACATCTGCAACAGCCGTGGCATCGATTAAATCCTGTCGGGAAGAACAGTATTCGCTGTCGTCATCGTCCTCCCAGTTTTTCATGAAAAGACCGATTACTTCGTATCCCTGCTTCTTGAGAAGGTAGGCACTGACGGCAGAATCCACTCCGCCTGAAAGTCCAATGACAACTGTTTTTGTTTCCACACAAAACTCCTTACGATAATCCCGACATTTTAATGAGTTAGCGATCAACAGACAGGCGTTTTTCGCTATTCTTGTGTGCGTAGTTGAAACAGACGACAATGCTGTTTTGCCAAAAACAATGCCGCGGCTCATTAGCGCGAAAGAATAAAAGGATTCGAGATGATTGCGACTCAGAATGCAACAGACAAAACTCAGAAGTTTTTAGACGATTTCAAGGTCTCCAAACCGGTGATCGGACTGCCGGGCCTCGGGTGGGACACTCCGGAAATGGCAGCGGCGGTTTCCAATGCCGGCGGCTTGGGCGTGCTCCATATCGGTTTTAAAACGGAAGATGAAATCGAAAGAGATGTTGCAAAAGTTCGTTCGCTGACCGATAAGCCTTTTGCCGTACTCATGTTCCCGCAAAAAGAATCGATCTTAGACGCCGAGAGACTTCGCCTGCAGGACACGGCGCTCTCTCCGCTCAGAGAGGATTTGGGATGCACGGCTGCCAGACAATTGTCCGCTCCTTTGTTTGATAACCAGTTCAAGAAGCTTGTGGAACTGAAGGTTCCAGCGATCGGCTTGAGACTCGGAGGCCTGAGAGAGCCTTACATGGAAGAGCTCGAAGCCAACGGCATTCCGGTCTTCGGCATCGCGTCTAACCTCAGAGACGCAAAAGTTCTCGTCTCCAGCGGCGTTAATGCCGTCGTAGCCGCCGGCTGGGCCGAAGAAGGTCTTCTCTCCCATGAAGAAATCGGTAAAGACCAGGCTGAGATCGACTCCCTGGTCTTGTGGTCCGAGTGCGCGAGAGCATTGAGAGTTCCGGTGCTCGGCGCCGGTTCTGTCACAACACAGGATCAAGTTCGTGTCATCAAGGCGCTCGGTTTAGCCGGCTTTATGCTTTCCGACGCACTGCTCCTGACCAAAGAGTCTCCGATTCCGGATTCCTGGCGCACCAAAGTAATGTACTTGGCAGACTCTGCCTCTGAGATGTCTGACACTTTCATGGGTAGAGCCTCTCGTTATCTGTCTAACGGCTTTGCTCAGATCTTCCCCGAGAAAGGTCTTCCTGTTCTTCAGTTCCCTTATCAATACTTTGCCCTGAAAGATATTTTTGATAAGGCATTAGAGATTGGCCGAATTGATTTGGCGCTTCTGGAAGTCGGACAATACGTCTATCTTGCCGAGAGCGGCACGACAGCTGACATCATTGACAAATTCTGCGGATATTGGAGTGAGGCTAAATGAAAGACAACCAGGCGCTCATCGTCGTCGACGTCCAGAAAGATTTCTTAGAAACCGGCGCACTTCCTGTCAAGGACGGCAGTCAAGTTGTGCCCGTCATCAATCGGATTTCTCCGAAGTTCAAACACGTTGTCTTTACGCAGGACTGGCATCCCCAAGGTCACATTTCTTTTGCCTCCTCTCACCCGGGCAAAGCACCTTACAGCACCATTGACGTGTCTTATGGAAAGCAGGTTTTGTGGCCCGAGCACTGTGTACAAAACACGGTCGGCGCAGAATTTGCCGACGGATTGAATACAGAAAACGGCGACTGTTTTGTGAAGAAAGGCGCGCACTCGGATATCGACAGCTACTCCGCTTTTCTAGAGGCCGATCGTAAAACCAAGACGGACTTAGGCGTGTGGCTCAAGTCTCAGGGAATTACGGAAGTCTTTGTCTGCGGCTTAGCCACTGACTTTTGTGTCAGCTGGACAGCCATAGATGCGGCGGATGAGGGCTTCAAGGTTTACTTGATTGAAGACGCCAGTCGCGGGATCGACGTGAACGGTTCATTAGATGAAGCCCGAGCCGAATGGAAAAAAAGAGGAATCAAGATCATTGATTCCTCTGAGATCAACTAGAAGAAAAGCTTCATTAAAAGCGGCGTAAGCAGCGGCGCCAGAATCGCGGTGGTCAAGCCGGTTAAGCCGATGGCGAGACTTCCGTAGGCGCCGGCTGTTGAGTCAATCTGGAAGGCGCGGGAAGTACCCATGCCGTGCGCGGAAAGACCGAGCGCGAAACCTTTAGCAGATGAAGAGTCGACTTTCAGGAGCAGGAATAAAGGACCTGCGCAGATTGAACCGAGTACGCCGGTTAGCACCACCAAGGAGGCAGAGAGCGCGGGCAGGCCGCCGAGTTTTTCTGCAATAGACATGGCAATCGGAGTCGTGACACTCTTCGGAGCCAAACTGATGATGGTTTCGGGAGACGCTCCGAGGAGTCCTGCGATCAGGACTGTCGAAGTAATAGCCGTAACGGCGCCGGCAAAAAGTCCCAATAAAATTGGAAGCCAATTTTTAGCCAGCTGAATTCTGAGGTCATAAAGCGGCACGGCCAGCGCTACCGTTGTCGGTCCGAGCAAAAAGTGAATGAACTGGGCGCCCGAAAAGTATGTCTGATAGGGCGTATGCGTAGCCATCAGCAAAATGACAACCGTGACGATGGAAACTGCTACCGGGTTTAGCAGAGAATTCCAATTGCTCCACTTATAAAGTTTCTGAGCAAAGAGGTAAGCCGCCAGGGTGACGGTCAGCCACAAAAGAGAAGAGGTAGAAAGCGAGGACCAAATCTCCTCGATGCCGTGAAAATCAATGTTATTCATGGCTTGCCCCCTTCTGTTCTTTGCGTTTCTGCAGCCAGATCGTGGAGTACTTAATGACTAAGGCGGTTACGGCGATGGTCAGGATTGTACTGACGACTAAGGAGACGCCGATTGGAAGCGCTTCATTTTTAAGTCGGTCAATGTGCAGCATGATGCCGACACCGGCCGGAACAAACAGCACGGCAAGATAAGAAATCAGGACTAAGGAAATCGGACGGACCCAGGAAGCCAGACGGTCGTTTGCGATCAAGGCAACGAGCAGCAGGAACATGCCCAGAACCGAGCCGGGAACCGGGAGATGGAAGTACATCTCGGCAACGTTTCCCAAAAGTTGGAATACGAGTAGAAGGACCAGACCTTCGATCATTTTTTAATAGATTGTGAAAATTGACGTGGAATGCGAATGTATTCCTTATCTCAGCACAAAAACGACCTCGGAACCAGAAAATTTTTTCGAATTGAGTAATCAAAATAGGTTTGTCCAGCGGTATTTATTCTCATTTATCTAAATCTCACAAATCATTACAATCGCGGGAATCGTTAAGCCTTCGGGCTCAACTGTTTTACGCAACTTTAATAAGAGGAAACATCAATGTCAGTTCTCGACTCTTACATGAAAGACTTGGCCGAATTGGTTAACAAAGACCGCGGCACTGCAAACATTGCCGGCGTTACCGAAGCCGCTAAGATTATGAAGGGCCACCTCGAATCCATCGGATTCAAAGCCGACCTCGTTGACTTAGGTCCGAATGCCGGCAACGGTCTGTTCGCTACGAACAAGCCTAACGCTGACCGCTATGACGTTCTCTTCAACGCTCACCTCGACACCGTTTTCCCTGACGGAACTGCCGCTGCTCGTCCTTTGACCGTGAAAGGCGACCGCGCCTACGGCCCCGGCTGCAGCGACTGCAAGAGCGGTGTTCTTGCCATCTACTACGCTCTGAAGGCTGCTCGTCCTGAAGATCTGGAAAGACTCTCCATCGCTGTTGCTCTGAACCCGGACGAAGAAACCGGCTCCAAGGCTTCCAGCGCCTGGCTCAAGAGCATCGCCGCCAAATCTTCCCGCGCTCTGGTTTTTGAAGCAGCCCGCGCCGGCGGTCAGCTCGTCCGCTCCAGAAAGGGTTCTACCAACTACGTCGTAACCTTCCACGGTAAAGCTTCCCACGCCGGCAACGCTCCGTACAAAGGAGCCAACGCCAACATCGCCGCTATGCGCTTTGCTTTGGCAGCTGCTGGTCTGGCCGATGTTGATAAAGGCACAACGGTCAACCCCGGTGTGATCGAAGGCGGCAGCGCTCCTAACGTCATTTCCGAAAAATGCGTCGTTAAGCTCGACACACGTTACTGGAACAACGAAGACGACAAATATCTTGACGACGGTATCAACAAACTGGCTGCTGCCGTTTGGGCTCCCGGCGTAACTCAGACAATCGAACGCGTCAGCCACAGCAACGCTATGCCGCTGTCCGACGCAACGAAAGAACTCGTTGCTCAGATCACCGAAGCTGCCAAACTCGAAGGCTTCGATATCGACTGGGTTGACGCAGGCGGTGCTTCCGACGGCAACCACATGGCTGAAGCCGGTCTCCCCGTCATTGACGGATGCGGCCCTGCCGGCGGCGAATTCCACTGCGATCGCGAATTCCTTCGCTTAGACACAGTCGAAGAACGTATTCGCATGATCACTCGCTTCCTGTCTCTGATCTAATCCAGCAGAAGCAGATCTAAGCGCAAACGCCCTTCGGGGCGTTTGTCGTTTCTGAGGCCTCGAATTCGGCGCCGGTGATAAAAGAAATGCCTTGCAGGAATACAATGCATTTCATCTGAGAAAGTCAAAAAAGGAAATCGGAATGAAATTCGAATTAAACGGCGAATTTATTCGCTTAGGAGATCTGCTGAAGGCAGCCGGATTGACAGGCACAGGCGGAGAAGCAAAACAAGTCGTACAGGACGGCTTAGTGAATGTGGACGGAAAAGTCTGCACCGAACGCGGTCATAAAATCCGCGCCGGACAGAAAGTCCAGTTTAAAGATCAGACGATTGAGGTCGTCGAGCACGCAAAATAAAAGCACTCGATTTGCTGAGTGCTTCTATTGAATCGATTACTTGCGTTTTCCGCCGGCGGCAGCGACCGGAGGACGACCCTCGATATGACGGAAGGTGATGCGGCCTTTGGTCATGTCGTACGGGGAGATTTCCAGCGAAACTTTATCGCCGGCGAGAATTCGGATGTGATGCTTACGCATTTTGCCGTTTGTGTAGGCAATCAGTTCATAGCCGTTGTCGAGTTTGACGCGATAGCGAGCGTCCGGAAGAACTTCGGTAACGGTTGCAGTTGTTTCAATCAGGTCTTCTTTAGCCATATAAGAATAAAAGTTCCTAATAATCAATAGGAACAGGGTTTTAAAAATCGGATTTTACCCGACAATGCGCCTAAGTACGTAAACTCATTAACAAAAATGAGCCAATCAGGGCGGTTTTGCTAAAATCGACTTAATAAATTACAAATTGATGCGAAAGGCCTTGTCGGCCCGGACGCGATCGGAGCGGAATTAATGAAGAACATTCTTATCGTTTATTACTCTCGTATGGGCCATACCGCCCGCATGGTTCGTACTATTGCCGACGAACTCGAGGCACTCGGAAACACCGTGACGGTTATGCCGGTCTCCGAAGCCCTTCGCGAAGGCGTGGACTGGAGCAAGCATGATTTCGTGCTCTGCGGCTTCCCCGTTGTCTACGGCACTTACCATCCGAACGTTTACGAATTTGTTCGCAACAACTGCACGGAACTCGACCGCAAGCCCAATGCGATGTTCAACGTTACCGTCGTTGCCCGCACACCGTTTAAGGCGACAGTCGAAGGCAACCGCTACATGCAGAAATTCCTTGAACGCTCTCCGTGGCGTCCCAGAGACCTCAAGTGCTTTGCCGGCAAGATCGACTACCCGCACCTGAATCTCTTTGATAAGAAGTGCATTCAGCTCATCATGAAGATCACAAACGGCCCGACAGACCCGTCTATGTGCATTGACTTTACCGACTGGGAAGATGTGAAGCAGTACGCCAAACACATCTCCAAGCTTGCCCACCAAGCTTAATCTCAGGCTAATTCTCAATGTTTTTATATCGCGCAACCCGCTAAAATTAGCGGGTTACGCTTTCTTTAGGACAGAAACAAATGACAGATACTCAAGAATATCTATGGATCAAGCACTACCCTGAGGGCGTGCCCGCGACCATTAATCCGGATATTTACGAATCACTGCCGGATTTCCAGGAAAAGATCTGTCAAGAGTACGGTGATGCTCCGGTCTTTACCAGCCTGGGCAAGACAATGACGTACAAAGAATTTGATGAGAAAGTGACGGCGTTTGCTTCTTATCTGCAGTCGCTCCCGGGCGTCGAGCAGGGCGACCGCGTTGCCGTGATGATGCCGAACCTTCTCCAGTATCCGATCTGTCTGTTCGGCATCATGAAAGCCGGACTTATCGTCGTCAACGTCAATCCGCTTTACACCGCCCGCGAGCTTGGCGGACAGCTGAAGGATTCTGGCGCTAAGGTCTTGGTCATCATCGAGAACTTCGCCAAGACGTTTGAAAAGATTCAAAAAGATTCTCCCGTTGAACACGTCATCACGACTCAGGTCGGCGACTTGCTTTCTGCTCCGAAGCGTCTGCTCGTTAACTTCATGCTGAAGAAAGTAAAGAAGATGGTGCCCGAGTTCAATCTCGAACACGCTGTCTCTTTCCGCGACGCACTCGCCCAAGGCGCTTCCAGAAAATTTAATCCGGTCAAGCTCGACCGCTATGACATCGCACTTCTGCAGTACACAGGCGGCACAACCGGCATTGCCAAAGGCGCCATGCTCACGCACCGCAATGTGTTGGCCAACTTGCAGCAGACGGGTGTTTGGATTTCCGGCGACTTCAAGAAGAAGACCGAAGTCGTTATGACAGCGCTTCCGCTCTATCACATCTTTTCTCTGACCGCTCTGTGCAGCTTCCTTCAGTGGGGCGCTCGCATGGTGCTGATTGCTAACCCTCGCGACATGAAGGGTTTGGTCAAAGAATGCGAGAAACAGCACTTTACCGTGATCTGCGGTGTGAACACGCTCTTCAACGGCCTGCTCAATACACCGGGATTTGACCAGGTTGACTTCAAGATGTTGAAGCTCACAGTCGGCGGCGGCACACAAGTTCAGAAGTCAGTAGCCGAACGCTGGAAAGAAGTGACCGGCGGCCACATTATTGAGGCCTATGGTTTGACCGAATGCTCTCCGGGCGTTGCCGCCAACCCGATGAACACCCCTTGGAACGGTTCCGTCGGCTTCCCGTTCCCGTCTACCGTGGTTTCTATCCGCGGTGAAGGATTCAAGGATCTCGGCTTCTGGACGACTCCGCAGGAAATTCCGGAACACACCGGCGAAATCTGCGTGAAGGGTCCGCAGGTCATGCGCGGCTACTGGGATAAGCCGGAAGAAACGGCTGCCGTTCTGCGCGACGGCTGGCTGCGCACAGGTGATATCGGCAATATGGACAGCAACGGCCGCATTACAATTACCGACCGCCAGAAAGACATGATTCTGGTCAGCGGCTTTAACGTCTACCCGAACGAAATTGAAGGCGTTCTTCAGAGCATGCCGGAGATTTTGGAATGCGGCGTGGTCGGTGTTCCGAACGAAAAATCCGGCGAACGCGTCAAGGCCGTGATCGTTAAGAAAGATCCGTCTCTGACTGTCGAGCAGGTCAAGGCTTACTGCCGTCAGAACCTCACCGGTTACAAGATGCCGAAAGAAATCGTTTTCGTTGATTCCATTCCGAAGACACCTGTGGGTAAGATTCTTCGCCGCGAGCTTAAAGATATCGTTGCGAAAGAAGAGGCTCCCGTAAAACAGGAGACGGAAGGACAAAAATCCGAAAATTAACTTAAATGGTTATCACACAAAGAAGGAGGCTCGCGGGTCTCCTTTTTTG
>NZ_DBMALT010000011.1:0-68863 GCF_057870745.1 Parasutterella sp.
GACGCTTGCCCAATCGGAACAAAGTCAGAGTTCATAATCTACAAATAATTTATACTTTTTACTATATTTTTATAGATTTATTTTAACAGTTAGAAGCCCAACAGCACTTGCAAATACAAGGACGCCATAGCCTGCCGAACTCCATCGTTAGGATAATCCACGAAAATCGTCTCTCCGGAAACAGATTTAATCGTTAAATAGCCTGTTTGAGTGAGTAGGCCGACATCTGTGAACGATTCCACATCGCTTGCCCCTGCCAGCTGTGCCATAGAAATGGATTTGGCTGCCGTGAAGTTGAGAGGGTCTCTTAAATTATGAGATTTGAGGTATTCGATAAGGACTCTTGGTTGGCCGGCGCTCTCGAACCAATAGTCTCTAAAACCTCTGCTCGGATAAGTGAAGAAGCTTAAGAGAGACCATGGCGCAAAGACTTTGATTTTTGCTGTTTCTTCGAAGCAAAAGCCATCATAGTACCTAACCAAAGAATCAAATAATTTTTCCGAATCAACTTCGAGCTCTTTAGCGGCCTTTTCTATGTAACCTGAAAAGTATTTTTTAACTTCATCATGGTGATACCCCACAATGTCGCCGTATTCAGGTATTAAAGAGATATCGGAAAGATTATTGAAGGCGGAAAAGATACTCGTTTTATTGAATTTTGTAATACCCGTAATAAAAATAAAACGGAAAGCTGAATCCTGGGACTTAATAGTCGAAAAGAACTGAGACAGATCCTCTCGGATCAAGGTAAACAGTTGATTGTCATTCAAACTCGTTGTCAGTGGAGAATCGTATTCATCCACTAACAAGACAAACGATCCAAGCTCTTGCTTACTTAACCAAGTAGACAGTTTTCCTAAAAGAACAGTTAAGCGGTACTCTTCACATTCAAAGCACATTCAAAGCCGAATTGACCAAATGCGTTTACAAGATGTACCGAGAAATTTAGCTCAAAGCGCTCTAATTTGATCGAGCTAATCTGTGAAAAATCTAATCTGACAACTTTATACTGCTTATCTTCTTTTCAAAGTTTTGCAATCTTCAATCCTTGAAAGTCCTCTAGTCCTATGCCGAACAGAGCTTCTAGTGTTGAGACAAGCAGAGATTTTCCAAAACGTCGGGGTCTGGTTAGAAAGACTCTGGACTGATTTTGAACCATTGAAAAAACCAAGTCCGTCTTATCAACGTAGATCCTATCGCCCTTACGAAGATTTCTAAAAGAAGATATTCCAAGCGGCAGAGCGCGAAGAACCACCAGACCCCCTCACAGTGTTAGATCTATTGTAAACAACGGCAACATGCCGCTCAAACTTGTTTGATTGCCGTTTATTCAATACCTAAAAAAAAATTTCTCATGAAGCGCCCCTAATGTCATCATCCATAAGGATTTTTAAAGATCTTCTCTGGTTTTCAAGACATAACTGAGCGTGAGGAACGCTTTATCAACTCTAAACTTCAAGCTTCCGTTATTGAGATCGTTCACAAAGTCATAAACAAAACGACCGATCCCGAAGGATCGGCCGGCTCGTTAGGTTAAGTTAGAAATTAAAGTTTAGAGACTTCAATACCGCACAATCTTCCGAATGTGAAGATGTCGCAGATGGCGTTGCCACCCAAACGGTTTGTACCGTGGATACCACCGGTAACTTCACCAACAGCATAGAGGCCGTCAATCGGTTTGCCATAACGGTCAATCACTTGGGAGTGCGGGTTGATAACGACACCGCCCATTGTGTGATGAACGCTCATTCCAGAGTAACCAGCCCAGAATGGAGCTTTCTCAATCTTGGTTAAGTTGCGGGGAGCTTTGCCAAGTTTGTCATTCTGAGCATCTACGCCGGCATTGAATTCATCAATTGTTGCGCGTAAAGCCTTCGGATCGACTCCCATCTTCGTGGCCAGCTCTTCAATAGTGTTGGCTTTCCAAGCGTCGCCCGTTTCAAGCCCCTTCTTTGCACCGTCCTGATGGCCCGGGTTCAAGTCTCCGAAACCTCTGGAGTCAAGGATAGAGAATGCAGTCTGAGTCGGAAGTGCAAGAACTGCATCACGGATATTGTCGCGGCGTTCGTCTTCACGAATGAAACGCTTACCATCCGGACCAACCATAATGAAGTTCTTAGCATAGAGGTGCAAAATGATGCGCTGTTTGCGTCCCGGAGGGCAACCAGGATTGCACTGAATGAAGTCCATACCGACGGTATCTGCTCCGATGTCCTGCATAAGAGGAATCAAGTCACCGGTAGAGCAAGGAAGGTTTGTGGTGGTCAAGTTGCGCATGCGTGGGTCATACTTGGCACGCATTTCCGGATTTGCACCGAAACCACCTGTTGCAACAATTACAGCCTTCTGGGCCTTCACTGTCTTGTGCTGACCGTCTTTATCCACGTATTCAACGCCGAGCACCTTGCCGGAGAGCTGGTTTTCTCTGAAGATGCGAACAACGCGGGAGTTCGTAAGAATGTTGATGCCTTCTTTATCGCACTGAGGCTTGAGAACTTTGATGTAATCGCTTCCTAAAGAGCCATAGGGAGCATGGCAGCGAGGATAAAGACCGCCATAGATTTGATATACGTCATCTTTGAACTTCATTCCCATATCCTGAAGCCACTTAATGGCATCGTAGGAATTGGCGGTCATCGTTTTTACGAGCTCAGGATTGGCACGACCGTCACCACCAGCAATAGTCTGCCGGGCGTGAAGTTCCGGAGAGTCTTTGATTTTTTGTTTTCCCTGTCTGACAGGGTCGACAGAGTTAAAGCCGCCGCCGGAAATAGAAGTATTGCCGCCGAAGAAAGGCATTTTTTCCAGAACTACGATGTTCTTAACGCCATGCTGAGCAGCAGAAACTGCAGATGCTAAACCTGCACCTCCGGCACCGACGACGAGTAAGTCAACCGTCTGGTCCCATTTTTGGGGAGCTTGGTCAGCCGCAAAAGCAGCTTTAGGCAGTGTCACAGCTGTAAGGAACCCGGCTGAACTACCAGCGAGGCTGCCCAAAAATCCGCGACGAGAAAGTTTTGTCATTTGTTTTCTCCTTGTTGAGTGATCAGCGAAGTATCTTCGCTCTTGAGAAAACAATAAAAGATCAGGCAAATTTTCCACACCCCACAAGGTGTATTGACTTTATTAAAATTATTTGCTAGCCAAGGTTTCTGCAGCTGTCATTCCAAAAGTGAGTGCGTCACAAATCCCGTTTGCCCCAATTCTATTTTTACCGTGGACGCCCCCGGTGCATTCTCCGGCAGCATAGAGCCCATCGATGGCCACTCCTTGCAGGTTTAGGCATTCTGCCGAGGAATTAATGGAAATTCCACCCATCGTGTAATGAATTGACATTGCTGACTTTGCTGCCCAAAAAGGCGCTTTAACGATTGGATGATGCTGGCTTCCCAAAACTGTAGTTGTACACAATCGGTTATATTCTTCTACGGAATTTGTGAGATTTTCCGGTGGAACTCCGAGCTTTTCGGCTAATTCTTTTAACGATGAGCCCTTATAGGCGTCACCGGTTTCAATACCTCTGACTGCGTCTCGCCTCATTAACAGGTCATAACTTTCAAAGCCTTCCCTATCGACAATAACAATACAAGATCTTCCCGGCTGAGATAAAACAGCATCCCTGAGGACGTCTCTTCGAGAGTCTTCGTTTACAAACCTCTTTCCGTCGGTGTTGATCAAAATAAAACGTGAAATGTCATTATGGAATCTAACGCGGATTTTCCCATTTGGAGGAACCCCCGGAAGACATTGAATATAGTTCATATCTTTAAGAACCGCCCCACACTTCTCCGCCTGCAGGAGCATTTCGCCTGTTGCTCCCGGGGCGCAGTTACAGGTCAAACCAGCCAGTCGGGGATCAAATTTTTCAACCATCGCTGGATTGGCCCCAAAACCGCCGGAGGCCAAAATCACACCCTTGTTAGCGTTTATTTTTTGTAGTTTTCCATCTTTTAGATAAGTTAATCCAACCACTGCACCCGATTTATCACTGTCCAAACTAACAACCGGAGATCCTGTCCTCAGTTCAACATTGTTTTGGACACTTCTATTGACTAACGTTGATATGTACCCATAACCGTTCGGTTCTTCCGGGACGTGACATCTCGGGAAATGTGACCCGTAGATCTCAATTAGTTCCGGCCTAAAACGCATCCCGGCTTTTTCAAGCCACTCGAGCATTTCCTTTGATTTTGAGACTAAATGATGAATAAGTTCCAGATCGCCCGTGTTGTCAGCATTAGAAGAAATGTCTTGAAAATGCTGTTCTTCTGAATCATGGATTCCATAGGGCAACTGACGCACGGGATCCACGACTCCCAGATAGCCGCCGCTTATCAACGTGCTCCCGCCGACGTGTTTGCTCTTTTCAAGAACGACTATTTTGCCCTTAATCAACTCAGAGGCTCTGAGCGCGGCAGACAAACCGGCACCCCCGGCCCCAACGATCACAACATCCGCTGTCTCTTCAGAGGAGAAAAGAGACGGCCAACAGTAAGCGGAGCCAGACGCGCTCGCCAACAATCCGGATAAAACAAATTCACGACGTCTCAATTGAACCTCACAACTTTCCTATACTGCGCAAGAACTCATTAAGTTCCACAGTCGTCCTTATTCCTAGCTTACCCATCAGTGAAGAGCGGTACTTCTTTATCGACTGCTCGGAAATGTTTAGATCAATTGCAATCACCTTATTTGCAGAACCCTTTGCCAACGGCAAAGCGATCTCCTGCTCTCTTGGAGTGAGCTCCGCAAACAAAGCCTCTTTTGTTTGTCTTTCAAATTTGATTGTCTTGTTTGTTACGTCTTTCTCTACTGCCGCCTTAACCGCCTCTTGAAATCTTTCTTCAGACGGCGGTTTAACCAAAAAATCAACAGCACCCTTCTTCATGGAACTCACCGCCATATCTATGTCTCCATGGCCAGTGAGAAAAATAATCGGAAGGTCTATGTTTCTCTGATTCATCAGCGACTGAAGTTCAATGCCGCTCATCCGAGGCATTCGAATATCCAGGACAACACATCCCGGCCGAGTGAAGTCATCTCTTTCGAGAAATTCTTCAGCAGATGAATACTCTGCCGTTTGCCAGCCGTCCATACGAACAAGGAAGCTTTCGCTTCTCAACACCATCTCATCATCGTCAACCAATCTAACTAGTGGAGAAAGTTTTTTCTGTTCAATCATTTTTTCCTCTGTGATCAGGTCGGTTGGACGGCATCAAAGGCCACTGTAACTTGCAAGCCGTTCGGTTCTTTTTGCTCAAAAGAGACGGTTCCCCCGTATTTTTCAGCTATCGCAAAGACAATTCCGAGACCAAGACCGGCGCCGTTTGCTTTTACCGTTTCCTGCAAAGCTTTTTGCATTCTCTGCAATTTTTCCGAAGTTATCTTTTCTCCGTTGTCTTCAACCTTAATTTCCGCCTTCCCTCCGGACAAAATCAAAGACACTGAGACAGCTCCTTCTGTGCCCAATGGTTCAACGGCCTCCGCAGCATTTTTCAGCAAATTAAAAATGAGAAGCTCGATGGCTAAAGGATCTGCTTCAATCTTGACGTCTGAAGGAATACTCTGCTTTATCTTTAATGAAGTCGAAACATAAGCTTCGAAAGAAGCCACAGCTTTTTCAATAACGTTTTTGAGGGAAATGACTCGAATTTCTGTTTTATCCTGCGCTCGTGCGAATCCTCGCACTCTTTCGACGATATTCGAAGCTCGTGTAATACCCCTTTCTATTCCGTTGACAGCCTCATGAATAATCGGGTCGTTGCTATCCTGCCTATTGACATATTTCCGAAGTCCTCTGACATAGTTCGAAACTGAACTCAGCGGCTGTTTCAATTCATGCGCGATCATGGAAGACATCTGAGAGACCATCCCTCTTCTTTCGATTTGATTCAGTCTTCTTAATCGTTCCTTGGCTATTCTGGCCACTTCATCTCTTTGCTTTATGGCCATCCTCAATTCTGCTGTCCTCTTCAGGACCAAACTATTTACTCTGACAATATGGAATATTAAGCAGCCAAGGAGGATAAACAATAGTAAAATTTCCGTCCGGTACTTATCCCAAAGCTCCTTAGGAGAAAGGAATGTTTTAGCGTAAGGACCGATTTTTAATTTCTCAAAGAGCTGTCCGACATTTCTAAAGTCATTAGCGATACTCCATTTAGACTTCATCAATTCTTCTGGCATCGTCAAAAGGCTGAGCGTGATCGAAGCGGCTGAGTCCGGCTCAACTTTAGGAAAAGAAGAAAACACTACATCCGGATATAAGTTCGTAGAACTTGCGCACTTAAGTGCGGAATTTTTAGGCTCCAAGATCCTGAAGCCGACATTCATAAACTGCCCATTCTGAATGATTCTCTCATACTCACAAGTCGGAAGAATTGCCACATCTGCACTGCCGCGAGCCAAATAAGACAAAGGCGAAGGTAAGTTATAGCGCGTCGGATGGAAAGATGAGAAAAATTTTTCAGGATCAAAGCCCTTTGACGCTATCTCATAGGCTGCACTTAACCAACCGGCCAAAGCGCTGTTGTCATAAGAAACGGCTCTCTTTCCTTTCAAATCTTCTAACTTCCGGAATGGAGAATCTTCTTTAACAACAAAAGTCGCCCCAACGGACTCGGAAGGATTTTGAGAACCTTCAGGCATTCTAGTTACAATCTGACGAAGTCCTGCTTCTTTCAAATTGGCTTCGAAAAAGCCGCTCGGTGAAATGAGAAAGTCAAAATCTTTATCCGCCAGTTCCGGGGCTGTTGTCTCCATCGGGATTTCTTCGGTCAGAATTTTCCAGTCTTTATGTTTTTCTCTGAGAAATTCCATCGTAGGGCCGAAGCAGTCGAGATAGAAATAAGGATCTTCGAGGCGCACAACGCCGATTTTTATGGTTTTCTTTTCTTCCGGCTGACTGAGGTTAACCTCGTTTGCGGCAACTAAACCGATCGCCATCTGTCCGGCAATGGCAAAGTATAGGATTACCGAAGGCACATGGCAGATTTTTCTCAGAGAGAACCGACGTTCCATTTGCTTCACCATTGCCCGAGGGATAAATTGTTTTAATACATTTCTCAAGATAATAATCCATGAAAAGATCATGAAGGAGAAGATACTCGTGGTTGCAGTTTAGGGGTTTCCCCATTGCTATCTTTCCTGATGTCTACTTTCTTCTCCGATTCTTTGATGCCATTCTCCAAACAACAACTATTTTTTTTGTAGAGATCTCTGTGGGCCCGATATAGGGACGATTCAAGATGAGGTCGCTACGATAACGGCGTCCTTTAAGGCGTTTCATATTATTTCAGAGAGAATTTTTTTACCTTGGCACTTGTTTTGTATCTTTTATTTTGAAATTTTCCAATTAAATTTTGAAAAGTCCTCTTCCCGAGGAGACAATCGGCGACATCGATAGGATCATTAGGAAATCAAGTCCCAATCATCTCAAGGAGCCACCATGGACGAGAACCATCGCGGGAAAATCAAAAAAGCACCCGCACCGGAAGTTGTGAAATATCTTATCAACCCGGCGATTAAAACAGACCTAGAAAGAAGTTATCAAACCATCCTCGATATCAACAAAGCTCATGTCTTAATGCTTGCCGAGGAAGGCATCATCAGTACCGACGTTGCAAAGAAGATCTTAGAGTGCACGCAGGAAATCTCTGCAATGGAAGGTCATCCGACCTTTGAAATCAATCCCAATGTCGAAGACCTGTACTTCAACTTGGAGAAGTATCTGCTTGAGCAAACCGGCGCCGAGATCGGGGGCCAGCAGCATACCGCCCGATCCAGAAACGACCTTTTTGCAACAGAAGCAAGAATGGACATCCGAGGTTTCTATCTGCGTCTGTGCGGCATGTTCAATGAGCTTCGCCAGAATCTTATAAATTTAGGAAAGGCAAATGTTGATGCCGTTATGAGCGGCTACACACATCTTCAGCCGTCAGAACCGATTACTTTCGGTCATTATTGCGCCGGAGTTCTAAATGCTCTGGAACGTGATTATGAAAGAATCCAAAATGCTTGGAAGGCCTTGAACATTTGCCCTCTTGGGGGCGGTTCCATGGGTTCTACCACTTTCATGATCAACCGAGACAGAACAAGTGCCCTGCTCGGTTTTGACGAACCCATGCAAAACTCCATCGACTGCACGGCAAGCAGAGATTACTGCCTTGAGATCATCGGCACGATGTCTGTTGCTTCCTGCACGCTTTCCCGCTTCGCTTACGACCTCTACATGTGGTCCACGCCTGAATACGGTTATGTCGAAGTCGACGATTCTGTTGCAGGGTGCTCTTCCATCATGCCGCAGAAGAAGAATGCTCTGACACTGGAATGCTGCAAAGGCAAAGCCGCTCATATGGAAGCTTTCTTCGTGTCAGTTTTCAGTTCACTGAAGAATATTCCGTTCACTCACTGCAGAGACTCTTCAACAGAAGCTATGCGATTTGTATGGACCGCTTTGCAGGAATTTGAAGCTGACTTGGCATTGTTAAATGTCACGATCAAGACATTAACGCTCAAGAAAGAAAGGATGCTTCAAGCTGCAGTCCAAAACTACTGTACAGTAACTGAATTGGCCAATTACCTCGTCCGTCATGACGGAATTTCCTTCCGCAGTGCGCACGGCGTTGTTGCCATGCTTGTCGGCTATATGCAGGAACATAACAAGTTGGCCAACGAAATCACCGTTGATGATATCAATCCGATCTGCGAGCTCCTTCTTGGTAAGAAGACCGGCCTTACCGATGAACTGATCCGTGAAGCGCTTGATCCGACGAGAAATGCTCAGTCGAAGAAGACGATCGGCGGTTCGAATTCTGAAGAAGTCTCCCGTCAGCTCAATCGACTGCAGGCAAACCTAGACCGAGACAACGGCATACTAGAAAGCAGAATCGGCCAACTTAAAGGCGCCAAAGAAGAATTAGAGCGCAAGGTCTCCGAAGCTATCGCATAAACTTTAACCTCCCACTTTTCCAACCAGGCGGCGTTCCATTTGGAGCGCCGTTTTTACGGCTGAAGGGAAGCTTTCAGACAAGTGGTTTTTTGACCATTGAGATTTTGAGGTTGCCTATAGGTCAATGAGCCTAATTACCTTTCTGTTCCTCAGTGGAAAGCTTTCGGAAATTCGAAGTACAGCTCCAAGCTGATGATCCTTCATATAATTATCAAGGAACACGAATGATCAGCTGAGCTTAGATAATGGATAAAAAACAGTGGTCGGAAAATTCCGGTTTCTTCAGTACCGGCACACAAGTCTTCTTAGTAATGGCCGAATGCGGTAATTTGTCGGAAGCATCTTCCGTCTTGGATATGCATCCGTCGACCATTTCTTATCATCTCTCCGAACTAGAAAAAAGCCTAAACCTTCCTCTGTTTGATCATTCCAAAAGGCCCTTAAAGCTCACTTCCGAAGGTTTGAATCTCTATAACGAGCTGAAATATCATTTCTCTTCGCTTAATGTTCGAGTTCAGAAACTAAGACAAAAGAACTTTCTGAAGCCTGTTATCCGAATCGGCATCATTGAAAGTCTCTCTCGGAACCTCGGCGTACATCTCATCGAAAAACTTTCCCCTTTGTCCAATGAGATTTCTCTTTTAACTGGGACTTCAGAAAGATTAATCGAGTTAGTTAAGACCCAGACCGTTGACATCGCTATCGCCTGCACTAAGAAAATCGACGAGTCTTTCTTTGCTCAAAAGTACCTGTTTTCTGAACCGTCAGTATTGGCGCTTCCTAAAGAACCTCGTTTTGAAAAGGATTCCTTTACTTGGGAAGAACTTAAGTTTTGCGGCCTGCCCTTCCTGAGATACAACCGATTCTCAGGAGGCAGCGAGATGACGGAGAATTTTCTGAATTCTTTGTTCATTCATTTGCCTAACCGAATTGAAGTCGATGACGGCGGCGTCATGCTGAAACTCATCAGCAAAGGTATCGGGTGGAGCTTGGTACGCCCCGCCACATTGGTTCAGCATCCTGACTTGGCCGCACGGGTCCACTTCTGCAAAATGCCGGATCCGGTTATGCAGCGAGAAGTGATTCTGATCTTCGGGAAAAGCGTCAATCCGGAATTGGTTGATATGGTCGAGGCATTAAGCAAGAATCTCTACGAGCAGGAACTTTGCCCACGGTTCAATAAGATAATGCCATAGAGTTGAACTCAAGCTAGCTTTAGACTCCTTGGCTAAATCCAGCACAAAACGTGGATTCTGAAGATTTGGCATCAACTTCTTCAGTGTCGCTTGGCTTGAGAAATGTCGGGCATTTTTCTACCCTGCTTTTCTCATTGAAATTCCGAAACTAATCAACTTCAACGGACTGCTTTGAAAGGATAAGAAGGTAAACGCATCTTAGAATAGCTCAAACAGTTCTATGGAGGCTCTAAGGTTGAATAATCCCTTTATGTTTTCACAAGAGCAGTCTGAATTTTTGGATAAAGCTGCCAAAAGGTATATTTGGTGGATGACAAAGGAAGAAGCAATGCTTGATCCGTTTTTTGTCATCTCTCAAGTCATGAATCTTGGAGATATCAACGATTCCGCTAAATTGTTCTGTATTTTTGACCACAAAATTCTCCGTCAGGTTTTATTGAACGCAAAGGCTGGATGGTTTAGCGACAAAAGATCATGGGGAACGTGGAATAACTTATTGTTTTCCGAACATGTTTTTGTAACCCCGGCGATGCCTGTGAGAAAGATTCCTGATTGGGACAGTCTTTGATGTACTTCAAACCTCATTTAGAAATCCTTTCTGAAGCTCAAAATTGGGTTTATCCTCAACTTCGGAATCTGAAAAAACATGGATTTGTCCTTTACGGAGGAACCGCCCTCGCACTCCAACTTGGCCAAAGACAATCTGTCGGCTTTGAATTTTTCTTGCACGAACGATTAACGCAAAAACTTCTTAGAGACGCCTGCCCTTTGTTAGGTGACGAAAGTCTTGTCACTCAAATTCACGATTCCGAAAACACCGTGACCTTTGAAATCTCTCATCCTGATAGCGGCAAAGGGACCGCAACAATTTCTTTTTTCGGAAACCGGGGTTACGGCCGTGTCGGAGAACCTCGATTGGCCGAAGACGGAGTCCTCGTTGTGGCCTCCGCTTTGGATATTTTTGCAACCAAGTTGAAAGGCATCATTCAAAGGCCATCAACCGAAGATTTTGCGGACATCATTCGGTTGATAAAAAGCCAAGAATCCCTTTTCGAGGCTTTAGAGGCTGCATCCATTCTCTTCGGTACAGATTTTTCACCAATGCTTGCGCTAAAAGCACTTTCCTACTTTGACGAACTTAAGCCGCCGCTGAGTCAAGTTGATGCTTCCTTTTTAATAGAACAAGTTTCTAACACTTTGAAAACTATTAGCGTTAGAAATATCAAACGACCTTCACTTTCTTTTAAAAATCTCTGCCAAAAGAATTTTCGAACTTCTAACTTTCTTTAAAAAACCATTTTTTCAATAAAGAGAAGAATGAAAACGTCCCCATGGCCAGCTCAGACTACCTTACTTCCTAGATTGGCAAAGTCTCTTTCTGCCTCTGAAAGTCATTCATGACACTTGATTAGGACATCATACTTATTCCCGTCAACGAGATCATTCTTGACTTTGATCTCATAAACCAATTAACCACAGACGAATCCGTCCGGAGAATCTTTCGACTCTCCGGACGGTTACTTACTTCAGGAGATCAAAGTTAGGTTTTTACTTCTGGTTTGCAGCCGAGTTGCCGGCAATGCGACCGAAAGTGAAGATGTCGGCAATGGCGTTGCCGCCTAAACGGTTCGTACCGTGGATGCCGCCGGTGACTTCGCCTGCAGCATACAAACCTTCAATAACCTTGCCCTGACGATCAAGTACGCGAGTTTCTTTGTCGATTCTCACGCCGCCCATCGTGTGGTGAACGGCCATACTGGACAAAGCAGCCCAATACGGAGCTTTTTCAATCTTGTGAGACAGATTGCGTTCTGCTTTGCCGAAGTCCGGATCTTTCTTCTGATCAACCATGGCGTTGTAGTCCGCAATTGTCTTCTTCAATTGATCGGCAGGAACGCCCATCTGCTTAGCCAAATCATCCAAGGTGTCGGCCTTGAAAGCATCGCCCGTCTTCAGACCTTTCATTGCGTCATCACGAACGACCTGGTTGTAGCTGTTGAAACCGTCGATATCGACAATGGCGTAGCCGAATTTTTCAGGCAAATTCAAGATGGCGTCGCGAAGAACGTCACGGCGGGCGTCCTCAGCCACGAAGCGTTTGCCGCGTTTGTCTACGAACACATAGCGGGAAACGTCAAGGTGCAGAGCCTGACGAGAGGTATGTCCCGGAGGGCAGCCGGGGTTGCATTGGATGTAATCCAGACCCATCAGGTAAGCGCCTGCTTCGTTGGCGGCAAGCATCACTTCACCGGTAGAACAGGCTTGGTTGTTGGTGGTTGTAAGCGTTAACATGCGAGGATCATGGATCGCGCGAAGACGCGGATTCGCAGCAAAACCACCGGCTGCCAAAACGATACCTTTTGTCGCACGGATGTAGAAAGGTTTGCCTTGTCTTTCGGCCATAACACCGAGTGCTCTGCCTTCATCAAACTGTTCACGAATGATCTTGACCAGCTTTGTATTGGTCATGATATCAACGCCAAGTTCTTTGGCTTTTGTGGAAAGCACGCGGATAAAACCTGTTCCCTTCGGTTCAGTAGCAAGGTGGGAACGAGGCCACAGGGCTCCGTAAACTTGCATGACGTCAGGACGGAACTTAAGACCCATGCTTTCGAGCCAATGCAGAGAGCCTAAAGCGTTAGAGCAAAGAATGCGGACCAACTCAGGATCGGCACGGCCGTCACCTCCCGCCAGAGTCTGTTCGATATGTTTTTCGATACTGTCTTCGATACCCTGTTTTTTCTGACGTTCAGGGTCGACGGCGTTGAAGTAGCCACTGGAAATCATTGTGTTGCCGCCGATGAAAGCTAATTTTTCAATCACGGTAACCTTTGCACCAGCCTGTGCTGCAGAAACGGCGGCTGCAAGACCTGCACCGCCGGAACCGACAACGAGTACTTCAGTCGTTAAATCCCATTTATCAGGAACAAAACTTGACTTCTTTTCCTGGGCAAAAACGGAAGAAGCCAGAGAGGCGGCAGAAGCTGCGACACCGGCGGACAAAAGACCGCGGCGAGATACAGTAAATTTGCTCATATATTCTCCTTGGTTTGGATGACTGCCTGTAGTTCAGGCTATGTCATCATCGTAAGGAGAGCGGGCTTTTTCTCATATCCGATGAAGATCGGATGTGCAGATCATCAAAGACCAACCGCGGCATTTTCTCCTGCAATCCGACCGAAAACAAAAGCATCCAAAAGGCCGTTTCCGCCGACTCGGTTAGAGCCGTGAACGCCGGTTGTCACCTCCCCTGCCGCGTAAAGCCCTTTGATCGGTTCTCTTTCCTTAGAAAGAACCTGAGCCTTTTCATTGATCACGATGCCGCCCATGGTGTAATGGACGGCCATTCTTACGCGAGCGGCATAAAAAGGAGGCGTTTCAATCTTTTGCGTCAGCATCCAAACCTCTCTGCCGTAAGGATCCTTTTTAGTCTCAACGGCTTGGTTGTATTCCTTAATGGTATTGACGAGATTTTCGGGAGGAACCTTCATTTTCTTGGCAAGCTCTGCCAAGTCATTACTTTCAAAGTGCTCGCCTTCGATCTCTCCCAAGATTCCCGCCTGCTGGAAAAGAGAACTTAAATTTTGGAATCCGTCCTTATCGACAATCGAATACACGATCTTATTAGGCTGCTGTAGCACAGCATCACGCAGGTAATCTCTCGCTCCGTCTTCTGCTACAAATCTCTTTCCGTGGATATTGACCAACACATGCCGAGTCACATCAAGATGGTATCCGGAACGATGGGTATAACCGACGTCCGGTCCGAGATTGCACTGGATATATTCCATATCAGAGACAGCAGCGCCTGCTTTCTCCGCAATACCAATCATCTCGCCCGTTGCCGAGGAGGCGCCGGTAAATGTCATTCCTTCTAAGCGGGGATCCATTTTTGCGTAAAGGGCTTTGTTCGCACTAAATCCACCAGAAGCAATAATGACAGCCTTATCGGCATAAAACTTTCGCAGCTGATTTTTAAATCGAGCTTCTACACCTACAACTCTTGAACCTTCCTTAATTAAAGCGACCACCTCAACATTCGTGAGAATCGGAATATCTTTTGCTCGGCACTGCTCTGACAAAGCTGCGACGTACCCTCTCCCGTGAGACACCGAAGGATAATGACCTCGAGGCCATAAACCCCCATAAACCTGAAAAACGCCTTTTTTGAATTTAACACCGATACTCTCCAGCCATTGAATGGTCTGATATGAACGATCTGTCAAAACTTTAACCAAGACAGGATCGGCTTTGTCGTGACCGGCCGCCAGCGTCTGCTTATAAAACCATTCATTCGAATCTTCGATACCTTGCAGTTTCTGATTTTTTTCATCCAGAGCATTTACCACACCGCTGGAGATCAAAGTGTTTCCTCCGATGATGGGCATCTTCTCAAGAACGACGGTCCTTGCGCCTTTATCCTTTGCAGCAATAGCAGCAGACATGCCAGCTGCTCCTGATCCGATGACGATGACATCAACTTTTTTCGGAAGCACTTCTTCTTTCTGAGCCTCGTCTTTAGATTGAGCGAAAGAGCTAAGGGGCAGCAAACCTAAAGCCAGGAGGCTTTTTAAGAGGTGCTTTCTTGTCCACATATTGTTCATACTATTAGCGAAGATTCAGGTTGCGAAGAAAATCAGCTATTTCTACCGCATTGATGAGATTGAGTTTTTTGCAGGCGACACCGCGATGCTGCTGCACCGTCTTCTCAGAGATCTTGAGTGTATCGGCAATCGTTTTGTTCATCATGCCTTTACCGACAAGTATTACCACGTCTTTTTCTCGATCCGTCAGAGAATCGAAACGCTTTCTGTCATAGGCAAGTTTTTCAGCCTGGAATTTCACATCACTTGAGACTGTCAGCGCCTTCTCGACAGCTTCAATCAGTTCTTTTTCGGCCGGAGGCTTCAAAAAGAAATCAAATGCTCCGTTTTTGAATGCCTTGACCGCCATGTTAACGTCACCATGGCCGGTTAAGATGATGATAGGACGTTTGTTGCCCTTTGCGTTCAGGCGTTCTAAGAGTTCTAATCCGTCAATCTTCGGCATACGAATGTCAAAGATAAAGCATCCGTCTGCAGCAAGTTCTTCATAATCGATTAGGAAGGTTTCGGGATCATTCCAAACACGGGTCCTCCATCCGAGAGACTCAAGGAAGAATGCCAAAGACTGAGCTGTTTCGGCATTGTCGTCAACTATGTAAATCGTTCCGTTTGTCATTGATTCTTCCTTATATCTTTTGCTGGTACAGCCATTGGAAGACAAAGCTTCATGACCAAATGACCTTGTTCGTTTCTTATGGCAGTCAAGCTACCTCCCTGCGATTCTGCTAAAGCCTTACATATTGAAAGACCGAGTCCAAGGCCATCCGTTTTCTGGCTGACTTTCGGGATAAAGATAGAGTTGACTAAATCCTCAGAAATTTCAGGTCCGTTATCTTGAATTTTGATGACTGTTTTCTGTTCTGACTGTTCAACACTGATAATGATTAAAGGCTCAGCTTCATTTTTGCAGGCTTCCAAGCTGTTCTTGAAGAGGTTATAGAGGACAAGATCACTTTCGAGCGGGTCAACTTCTACCTCAATTGTCTCAGGGCAATTCAAATCAAAACTCAGTCTAGAACCCTTGATCTGCTTGAACTTTTGGATGGATTTTTTCAAAAGAGCCAGGAGATTCACTCTAACCTTCTCCGCACTATGCTGCTTTGCATAAGCTCGCACTTTATTGACGATTTGAGCTGCAGTTTCGCTTTGATGAGTAATCCTCTGAAGCGTTTCCTGCAAGACTTCAGGATCCAAAGATCCGCGTTCATTTCGAATTCTCAGTCCCCGGGAAAAGTTTGTAATCGCATTGATCGGCTGCTGAAGCTCATGGGCTATCATCGAAGACAACTGTCCGACAATACCTGCTCTCTCCATCGCTGAGATCTTTTCTTGTTCAGAGTTCACAAGATGCTGAAGTTTTTGGGCTCTTTGCATTGATGCCGTTAATTGAGCCGTCCGTTTGCGAACCAGCCAAGAAACGTAAATCGTGTGAGCAAACAGCAAAAATAGGAAAATAACAAAGGCTCCCAACCATGGACCATATTTACTAAAGAAATTCTTCCAAAAAGCTTTGTCTTTATTTTCATCTTCCAATGCTGACAGCAACGATGCAATGGCGTCGTTGTTGCTCGGCGTTGACCACTCCATTAAACCTTGAAGTTTAGGAACCGTTGGCAAAACAGAACTAACTTTTAAGATGAGATTGCGTTCTTTTTCTGTAAGTTCTGAAGCCGGCTTAGATACAGCCATTACCCAGCCGGGATACAAACCTGTCGAGTGGCGGCAGCGAAGATCGCTGCTGTCACGCGGACTGATGACTTTTAAAGAGTCCGGAGTGATGTTGCCGTCACGCTCCATTCGCTCCAGGAGACAGGCGTCAATGATTCCTACGTCGCCTCTTCCTTCCAAGATCTCGTGTACAACCTTTTCAATCGGAGCACCGCTGAAGGAAACTTCCTTGGAGAAATGACCGGGACCGAAAATTCTTTGGAGTTCTCTTAAGCCGATCAGATAGCTCAATGATGAGGTCGGAGACATCCCTACGATTTTCTTGTCTTGCAGATCAGTTAACGAATTGATATCCGTCCGATCTTTCCGGGTAATGAAAGCGGCTCCGCTCGTATGAGAAGAGTCAATGGCCAAAGGATGTTTCATTGCAGCAACCGCCCAGGCCCCTGCCTCCGACAAGGCTGCGAAAGTCACCGCGTCCGTAATGAAAAAGAAGGCTGGATTATCTTTGGTCTTTTTAAGAAGGTCTTCCTTGGCAAGATAATTCAGTTCAAAGAACTCGTCGGATATTTCTTCGCGCAAGTGATCCAATGTAGTCGCTATCGTTTCGATCACACTTCTATCTTCTCCGATAACCTGGGCATCTAGAGTCACGGCATGTGCACAGCTTGTCCACGACCATATACAAGCTGCGGTGAACAGGATCGGGATTCTGGAGATTAAGGGATCGAAGATTCGGCTTGCGCCCATGACTGTCAAGGGTAGTTCTATTGGACGTAACTTTGCCACAGACGCAATCAGCGATCAATTGAGATAATTACTCAAGCTTCCACAGGCAGGGCTTATCCGACTTATGGCCAAAAGGACGTTTAAGGAAAAAGCTTGAACTGCATCAAGGGCTCTTGGAGTTTTCAGAGCAGTTCCTTGCAGTCCAGCCATTCTCTGTCTTCTAAATTGCGTCGAGTGCTTGCTTGAGCTTTCTCAAACTTGTCTAGAAGATCGTCTAAATGGAGTTTTCTACGTGTCCGACGAGATGCCGGAATGTCCGAGTCTTTATCCTCCTTAGACTTGATATCCTCTAACGTGTTTTGCAGCGATGTCTTCATTTCCGCCCTCCATCCTTTAAAGCTCATTTTGGCAGTGACCAGGAAATGTGGCCGACGGAAAGCGAGATAGAGCATTAAAATGATCTCGCCCTCCTCGGCCTCTTTACTGAACCCTATTACAGTTCTGTTTTCTTTCTAGTAAAGCTTGTATTCCTTAGGTTTGAACTTGCAGGGCGTTCCGTCGGTTAAGTAGATGATCTTCTCGTTCACATCGATCACCATGGACCAAACAGAACTATGTCGATGGTAAATCGGAAGTGTTTCATCATCATGTCTGCAAACGCCGTCGGGATAACCGGCATGGTCAGACAAGATTTCGAATATCTTTTCTACCGACAGCTTGTCCTCTTTCTTGACCAACCTTCTAGCTCGATCGAGTCTAATGAACGTTGAGTTGTAAGAATAGTTCTTGGCTTCGGGACCAAGAATCATTTTTAAGGACAGCCAGTGATTGCTGTGGCAGCAAGGTTCTCCCTCTGACAAAAGAATATCTAAGTCATTTGGAGCGTACTCAATGAACAAAAGCAAACCGTCGGCTCCTGCAAGACCCACGCAGGCACTCCCGGCTCTATTGGCTTTAGCAATCGCATCAATGGCTTTGGGAATCGTTTTACAAGACAAAGCTCCTCGGAGAAGGACTTGAAGCGGGACGCCAAGTTTTCCCTTCTTTACCGACATGGCGTTCATTGAAAGAGCTATTCCGCAGTCGTTCAATCCCTTTCCCCCGACAAGACCGGCCTCTGTGATGATTATGGCTTTAGCGAATGGCTTTTGTTCAACTTCCAAAAGTACGGTTGTTCCATATCCCATCGACCACCAGTCCCAGTTTTGGGCTAACAGTGTATGCCCGTTCTCGCTAGCTTCAGGCGGCACGCCGATCGTTGTGCACGCGTCTTCGGCAATATCTGCCTTAGCAAACATGATTTCGGAGCGACAATTAAGCGTGAGGATCGTATTGAAATCAAGACCGGCGCCGTCTGCAATTCCCTTCATCTCTTCAACAAGATCCGGACGATATTTTTCTATTTCTTTGCGATAAGGTTTAGAGAGTTCATACGCTTTGTCCCAGGTAATGAAGGCTTCTTTTTCAAAAAGGACTTTGTATTCTTCGATTACTTTATAGATTCTTTCCTTTGCCTGCGATCCGTATTGAAATCCTCTTTCATAGGGAGTCCCGGATACTTTGATGTATTGATGCATATCGCTTCTCCTTAACTTTTAGGCATTGAGTTATTGATCATTGGGATCTCGTAATTTAAAAGAACCAAGAAGTATTAAAACTATTGTTTTCCTTCTTCCAGTATTAGTTTTAGTTCTTTAACGTTGTTGACTTGTAATTTTTTATAGGCAACCTGGCGATGACACTCTATAGTTCGTCGGCTAAGTTTCAGTGCTTCGGCAATCTCTTGGTTACTTAAATCCTTTAAAACCAATTCAACAATTTGCCGCTCGCGTAATGTGAGACTTTCAACACGCCGCTCGGCTTCTTCTTTTGAGACGCTCCACTGCCGTCTCTTTATGTCCCATTCGACATGTTTTTCGACAAGCTGAAGCAGTTTTTCAGGATCCAAGGGTTTGACGAGGAATTCGGCTGCACCTTCTTTCATGGCTTCCACAGCCATCGGAATATCTCCATGCGCAGTCAAGAAAATTATCGGAACTTTCGACTCCCGAGCAATTAACTCCTTATGCACTTCAATGCCTGATATTCCGCCCATCTGGATATCCAGAATTATGCACCCCGGAACGGAAGGTGCTTCATTGACCAGAAATTCTTCGCCACTGGAAAAAACTTGTACTGTCCAATCTTCATTTTCCAAAAGAAACTGAATCGCCTTGGAAACCGCTCTGTCGTCATCGACAACACGTATCAACGCTATCGCTTTAGGATCCATTTCCCTTTTCTCCATTCACTAATCGAAGGTTGAATGAAACCAACAAACCTCCCAACGGACTACGGCTGTAAATCAAGGTGCCTCCATGACGTTCGACAAAAGTTTTCACGATTGACAAGCCCAGTCCTAGACCGTCAGCCTTGGTTGAACCGGAAGAATTTGAAATCTCACTCAGTTGCTCTTCAGAAAGTTGAGGACCGTTGTCCCAAACCTCTATTTGGAAATTGCCGCTCTTTCTCTCGCCCTTCAAATAAACCTGAGGTTCGGTCTTTTTCCCCACTGAAGCTTCATAAGCGTTTTTTATCAGATTAGAAATGATCAGTTCAATTTCCAATGGATCGCCCAGAACTTTCGCGGGGATCGTTTGCACTTGAATTTCGCAGTCAGGGTGGCCAAGTGAGAAGCTCTCAATCGTTTTCCTAAGAATTTGATCTAAGTCAACCTGCGTGAGATCCCTTGACTTGTCCTTCACGTAATCACGCACTTTCTGGATAATTTCGTCTGCCCGTTGAGCCTGCTCATTAATTTCCTCTAATCCGGAAGCAAACTTCTCTTTATCTAAGTTGCTTCCGGCTTTCATCGTTTGTTTGAGTAGGCTGTAGGCGTAACAACGTATCGCATTCAGTGGCTGCCTTAGTTCATGAGCAAACAGGCTGCTTATCTGGCTGACAGTCCCTAATCGTTGAAGCTTTCCGAGTGCCTCTTCACTTTTCGCTGCTTGAACCTGAAGCTTTTCTCTTTGTTTTAATGAAGCCTGCAACTGTGCCGTTCGCTTCTTTACTAGGGCCTCAGTTCGAACACTATGCGCCATTAGACCGAGAATAAGGAGCAGAAAACCGACAAATATATACCAATATTTATTCACGACATTTTTCATAGTCCACTTTCGTTCTGAAGCGTATGCATCCATGTCTAGACTTCTTAACAAACGGTCTACGCTGTCGTAATCAGAAGACGTACCCCAATACATTCCGCCTTTTATGGCTTCTTGGCCTAATAAAATTAACCTCAGTTTTCTAGATAACTCTGCCTGCACGGACGGAAGCATTGCAAAAGTAGTACTCGGATAAAGCGACGTAGAGTGAAGGCAAAGTAAATTCGGATGGTTCTTCTCATTCAACACTCGAAGGTTTAGAGTGTTGATCTCATTTTTTTCGGCCTCTTCTTCTAGAAGGCAACTGGGTAAGACAACGGCATCCAACTTTTCTTGAGACAAATCGTCAAGTAACTCCTTGACAGATTCATCTCGGGCTGTGAGCTTATTAAGAATCAACGAACTATCTTTACCTGATTGTTCAAGCTCTCCTTTGATTAAATAGACGGTCTCTTGTCCGTAGCGAGGATTAAAGACGACTGTCTTATCTTTTAAGTCAGCAAGACTGTTTAAGCCGTTAGCCCCTTCTTTAACAAGAACTAAAGCACTTAAACCTTGATTCGGATCAAATGCGCGATCAGATACCAAGGTAGCAATATCTCGGGCACCGCTTTTTGCCTCGGCTATAAAGAAGGGGGTCGAGGAAATGAAAAGATCGACTTCGTTATTTTGTATCGCCTTCTGTAGGTCCTTCGAAGAAAATTCGGAAACCTCTATATTTCTGTTAAGTTTTAACTTCAACGAAGAGATGGTTTCATTGATAAGTTCTTTTTCCTGCCCTTGAAGAATGGTTTCCTGAATCCCTATTCGAAGAGTCTGAGCACACCAAACTTTTCCTCCGAAGCAGAGAGCTATGAGCAGAATCAAGAACATTCTTACCATATTGCAAGCACTCCTGCCGCGGTTTCCCCTGCTACTCTTCCAAATGCCAGAGCCTTTCCAAAACCACAACCGGGTGTGAAGTTGACACCGTGAACGCCGCCCATGATTTCACCTGCGGCCAATAGGTTCTTCACAGGATGCTTACCCTGAATCAAGACTTGCGTTTTGGCATTTACACGAATGCCACAGTAAGTTCCCATAATTCCGCATGTAGCTGGCATTATGTAAAAAGGAGCTTTTTCGATAGGAACCGGTGTTCCGAATGCTCCGGACAATGACAAGCGTTTAAAGGAAATTTCTTTTCCTGTCTTAATGCTTTGGTTGTAGTTTTGGATTGTTCGAACGGTATTTTCCGGATTTAAACCGGCTCTTCTGGCGGCCTCAGACAAATCTTCAGCAAAATAAATATATTTACTATCCTGAGTTATGTTGCCAAACAGTCTTTTCTCAGGCGGTCGATTCTGCAGCTGCATGAGCCGAATGTTTTCATCAAAAACGATATAGCTTCGGCCGTTCGGTTGTACTAATGCAATGGGTCCGATATCTTTATAAGACATCGATTCGTCTACGAATCGTTCTCCGTTTTGGTTCAAGATAACGGCGCCGCTGTAGAAAATCATACTGAAGTCATTCGCGTCTGCGGCGTTCCTTATAAATCCATAGGATGGTTTGATATATTCCGTATCAATGAGTTCTGCTCCTAATGCCATCGCCATCTGATGACCATCACCCGTATTTCCGTTTCCCGAAAACACCTGGACGTTTTCCAAGTCACTGACATAGCGTTCAAGCATTTTTCTATTATTTCCGAATCCTCCGCTTGCTAAGAGAACGCATTTTGTTTTGACAACCTCGGTTTCGCCCAGCTTCTTGATTTCTACACCAGTGATTGATTGCGAGTTGTCCATTAACAACCTCTGTGCTTTTACTCCTGTTAATACTTTGACACCATGGTCAATTGCAAACCTCAACAGAGTTCTAACTAATTTATGAGGATCAAATACATGTCCTCGAGGGACTCCGGATCCTCCCGACGCCCATAGGCTGAATGGTTGGACGCCGAGAGAGTTCAGAAACTCATACTCTTCACGACCCTTTTCAATGAATACCTTTACAAGCCGAGGATCATTTTTCCACTGTCCGGCTTCCATCAAATCCGAAAAGAACCATTCATCTTTATCCTTGATATTTAATGAACGTTGATACTCTGTTTGTGAAACAGACCAATGTCCTCCGCATCGAATACTTGACCCTCCTATAAGAGGTTCTTTCTCTATTATCAGTACCTTTTTCATGCCCAGTTCAACTGCCCTGCAAGCTGCGGCTAAACCTGCTGCGCCGGCGCCTACTATCAATAGGTCAACCGACGTTTGGGTAGAAGCGATTGCAGATCCGGGAATTAGCGGAAGTACAGAAAGCGATAGAAAGGTTCTTCTAAACATGGTTGAGCGATTTTTATAGGTCGGTATAACTCAATCTTAGTGGGAGACAAGATATTTCGCCAAGGATTGATATTTATCAACCTACCTAGGTATTTTGCAACCTAAGATGAACTCAGGTTTTGAAATCTCAAGACTGATCAAATTCAAGGAGAGAAATATGACGTTATCCCGTAGAAATCTTCTCAAAACAGCCGGCCTGAGCTCTCTGGCCTTTATTCCCCTGAGCCAAGCTTCTGCTGCCGGTTTTGATAAAGAATATGACATCGTGATCATCGGTGCCGGCGGAGCCGGGTTAGCAGCGGCCTGCCGTGCCGGCGAATTAGGTCTTAAAGCCATCGTCCTCGAAAAAACCGGAATCATCGGCGGTTCCAGTGTTTTATGCGGCGGTCAATTTTCCACGTTCGGTACAGATTTGCAGGCAAAGAAAGGTAAAAAAGACACCGCCGAACTGTTCTTCAATGACATGATGAAGACAGGCAAAAACATGAACGATCCGAAAGTGGTTAAAGCTTTCGTCGATATGAGTAAGATTCAATATGACTTCTTAACGAAGACCTTAAATGTTCATCCAAGAGGCGTTATGGCTGCTTCCGGCATGAGCGTTCCTCGTGCCCATACCTTTAATCCTCCCGAAGTAATTAAAGCCATGACTAAGTACGCTAGAGATAAGGGTGTGGAAATTGTTCTTAACGCCTCTGCTCATCGTTTGGTCACTGACTGCACCTCTGGAAGAGTCATTGGAGTCAAAGCAACAATTAACAAGAAAAACGTTGTATTAGGCGCAAATAAAGGTGTCATTCTCGCGGCCGGCGGTTTCTCTCGGAATCCTCAGTTGCTGGCCAAGTTTAATCCGATTATGGCAAAAGCCGATGCGATTGCCGGCGCCGGTACTCAGGGCGACGGTATTCTTATGGCTCAAGCCATAGGTGCTGACACTCTTGACACAACTTACATTAAGGCCTCCTACGGCTTTAAACTTCATCCGACAATCATTCAGGACATGAGCCTTATCACCTACAGCGGTGCCATTATGATTAACAAAGAAGGCAAACGCTTTACGGATGAATCTCAGTCTTACAAACTCCAAGGCGACGCTTCATTAGCTCAGACAGACGGTTATTCTTACCAGTTATTTGATAAAAACATTCTGGACTACGATGTCAAAAACGATACTCAAGGCATCGAGATGATGACTGCTCTCACAAACGATCCTGCCGGTCAAAAATGGGTTTATTTCGGAGAAACACTGGAAGAAGCAGCTAAAAAAGCAGGTCTTGATCCTAAGGCCGTTAAAGAAACCGTTGAGAAATACAACAAGGGCATCAAAGGAGGCAATGATGAATTCGGAAGAAAATCCCTCACCAGCGGCTTCGGCAAACCCGTTCCTATTGAAAAGGGACCGTTCTACATCATGCCGACAACCGCTGCCCTGATCGGAACATATTGCGGTCTGAAGATTAACGAAAAAGCTCAGGTTATCAATGTGTTCAATGAAGTGATCCCTGCTCTTTACGCGGCCGGTGAATTAACCGGTGGCGTCCATGGCGCAGCTTATATGACCGGCACGGCTTTCGGCAAGGCGATCTGTTTTGGCCGTATCGCCGTGGATTCGATTGTCGGAAAGTAGGATTCTTAAGTTGAAAATATGAAACCGACTATCAATCGAATGATTAGTTAAGGTTTCAAAACCACCAGCCACACATCCGCCCGCTTGGGCGGATTTTTCTGAAAGATGAAGTAAGCTTTAAAGAACGGGTCTCCTACAATAAGCTTTGTTCTGCCGAGGCTGAGGGACTGTCTGGGTAACTTCGTGATGATTTTTTCTTCTTCAGAATAAGAAGCTTACAAATATCCTTAGCTAACTTGCGTGACTGGCGAAATAGGATGCTTTTGTGAAATAATTTCTCCCTGATTTAATTCTTCTTTAAAAAAATTAAGAACAGAGGATCGGAGTGTAGCTCAGTCAGGTAGAGCCGTGCGTTTGGGACGCAAAGGTCGCAAGTTCGAATCCTGCCACTCCGACCATCTTTCTTTAGTCAACCCCTATTTTTATCTTAATCTAACAATTCGAACGAGAGAACGCCAGAGAAGTATATATATTCAATCCTCTTTGGGTTCGAGGGATTCCCGCTTCAAATGAGGTAATGTTTATTTTGTTTTATTCAGTGTTATTTCTCGCACCGCAAAAATGATTCAGCAATCCATTAAAACATTTTTCAACAGAACCTTATTTTTTATAAAGAACAAGATTAATCAAGAAGTTTTTAAATCATCTAAGCAACGTTTTATCCTCAAGCATTATCAAACAATAAAAACATTTCATCTTCGTTTTTCTCTTTAAAGAAACATCGATTCATAATATTAAGGGTCATTTTTTTGACGGGAACTTAAAGCCGCAATCCTTTAATATCGTTTGAAGAACAGTACCTACAGATGTAGAGGGATTATTCTCATAGAATTTGAAACCATATTTCTGATTTGAGAGACCATTTTCTTCACAGTCCTTCAATATTAGTTCAGAATTTTCAATTGCTTGAAGAAAGTCTTGGAAAGTCAAGGCGTTTAGAATAGAACAGAAGTTATCGCGGTGTTTATACTCGCGAAAATCTTCAAATTTCTTGTTGAATATTTTATTGATTTCTACCAAATACTGTTTACGATCTGTAAATGACCTTCTTAAACATTTTTTGTGTAAAAGGAGCCAAAGTTCAAAACAAAAATTTGAATATGCTGGTCCATAATTCACTCTTTTTATACTCTTTGCTTCTTTTAATTTTTTAAATATCTCGTCTCTAGCTTTAATGTGGCAAGACGCAGGGCTTTCAAAGTCAAAAAAATGAAATATATTCTCGCCACCAAGAATAACTTCACTTTTTACCATGCTTAGAGGATTTTTCTCGACTTTAATATCAAAGGAGATTTTAAATTTCAAATCACTCTCTTCGTTGATTCTTTGTTGAAGCCATTCCAAGTACATTTTCTCTGTTTCGCCCTCTACAGAGAAATAATATTTTTTTGTCTGCTTCCTTTTATGGTTTTTCATGATGTTTCTTCTCTGTTAATCTGGATACGAGACTAGAGAAATCTACCCGGGATATTGCGCCATATCGATCAATGAAATAATTTTTCATATAATCATCAGTTTTTCTCACTCCACCCACACCACTTGTCCCAAAGTCAGACAGGGAGTAAATAGTACTACTGTTATTTTCCTCTCTATCTACGAATTTAATTTCATCCCTTCTGAAGAGATTAGCATTTAAGAAAATTGGATTATGTGTATTAAAAATCAACTGAGCTTTCTTCTTATTTATCTCTTCATTATGAAAGACGTTAATTAAGCTCATAATAGCCATCGGATGAATCGAGGCATCAAATTCGTCTATGAATAAAACCGTACCATTTTCAATCGCAGATAAAATTAAAGGAAACATATGCATGAATCTTACGGTGCCATAAGACTCATATATTTCTGAATTAATTGTTGTCCGCGCGCCCTTTAATTCTTTGACAACAGAATAAAGAACATTTTTTTCCTTGTCTGTACTTCCCTCGGTATCAAAAGAAAAAGATAAAGATTTTGATCCAATCGCTTTTGCAGCCGAACTAAGTATCTCTAATACAAGCTGATTAGTTTCAGAATTTGTGCTACCGCCAACGCGAACCTTTTCCGAATGATAAAGAATTCTAAGGTCATCCCTAAACCAAGAAAGTACTTTATTGGCAACTCCCGGACTTACAATATTTTTAAATCCATTCGATAAAAACAATTCTTGTGGATGCAACCCTTCATTTGAAAGCTGATTAATTAATTTCCTTCCTTCTTCAGTATTCATCCTGGCATTCGAAAGATTATTTTTTGCGAGTTCAATATTTCCATCTTTTCTTTCGAATAAAAGCTTCTCATTTATTTTGAGCGACTCTTGAGAGATGTGACGGTTATATGCGGTATCTAAGAATTCTCCTAGGTCCAACTTGATATCGTACTCTACCTTAAATTCTTCAGTTAAAAAAGTAATGCCGAGTGAAACGGGCCTTCTCTCAACTAACGAAGAGTTCGGGGCTAGAGGGAGGAAGGAGGAAGTTGGATTCAAGCCGTTAAAAGAGGCGCTATCCAGAATATTTCCCCTTAAAACCACGCTTCTAAGAAAATCTACTGCACAAATAATATTAGATTTTCCTGATGCATTAGGACCGTAGATTACAGAAGAACATAGGGCCTTTTGAACCTTTGAAATTCCATCTATCTTCTTTGTTAACAGACTGTACTGTAAATCCTTTTGTTTAGGGGCTGGAACCAACGAGAATACGGTAGGGTCCAGAAAGGATTTAAAGTTTTCAAGCCTAAATTCGAGAAGCATATCAACCCCACTTTTTCAGTAGAACAAATCAATAAATATCAAGAAATAAAGTGATTTCAAGTTACTGCAAAAATGCAAAATTTCCGCAACTCCTAGTTCAATAATAGCGAAAAACCTTAAAGTTGAGCATTAATTTTGCAGAATTTTTGCAAATTAGGAACAGCTTAATATCACTTTTATCATTGTTTCAAACTATAGAAAAATCGATTTATCGAGGCGAAAGACCCCACAATGACTCAGCATCAGCATTTATGGTGAGCTCTCAACCTCTCAGACAAAACATCTGAGTGAGCTATTGGAAGGATTTCATTCATTTGCAAATCAGTTACCCAAGAAACTCCTTTCTTATAAACACTTTCTCGAATGTTCTAGCTGAATGCCAACTTCTTGGTATCCGTTTTTCTATACTTCCTTTATTACCTCAATAACAAAGGAGATATTCATATGACCACACGTCGCAACTTTGTTTCAGGCTGCTTAGCTGCAAGTCTGACACCATCTTTTGCTTTTGCTGCCGCTAATGGCAATGCTTCCGATTTTGACATGAAGCAATATCTCAATGAACTCAAGGAGTTAGTATCTATTGACTCAAAATCCGGACACGTTGAAGGCGCTAACAAAATAGCTGACATCCTAGAAAAACGTTTCAAATCGATCGGATGGAAAGTGACTACAAGAGACTGCGCCGGAAGAGGCAAAGCATTAATTGCTACCAATACACCTAATCAAGATCATTACGATGTGGTGCTTTCTGTCCACTCTGATACTGTTCAGCCGGTCGGGAACGCTCAAAAGTATCCTCTGACGATTAAGGACAATATTGCTCATGGTGCCGGCGTCGCCGACGATAAAAGTTCCCTAAATGCAGTCTGGTGGATTTGCAAGAAGATCCCGCCGGAAGCCATGAAAAAACTCAACATAGCGGTAATCGTCAACCCCGGAGAAGAATCCGGATCTCCAGCCTCCCGTGCCTTCATGGATGAACAAGCCAAGAAAACCGATATTGCATTGGTTTACGAACCGGGCAGACCGGGCAACGGATTTGTGCGTTCTCGCAAAGGTTCTATGTTCTTGACGATCAATTTCCACGGAAGACCCGCTCATGCAGGAAACAATCCGCAGGACGGAAGAAATGCTATTGAAGCCATGGCGAAAGCCATTCCTGAAATCAAAGCGATTGCCTCTGAATATAAAGATGTCACTTTGAACGCTGACGTCGTCAAAGGCGGAACGACACCCAACACTATCGCTGAAGACGCAACCGTCGTATTTGATTTCCGTTTCTTCAACGATCAAACACGCGATGCCGTGTTGGACAAGATTGAAGCACTTTGCAAACGAGGTTTTGCACCTGACGTGACGTCTGAGCTGAAGTACGTTGCTAAGAGCTCTGCTCTATCGCATACAGAAAATTCTCAGAAATTAATTGAACTGGTGGATCAGGCATCCAAAGATCTGAACCAGCCTGCTCCAAAATGGATGGATGTCGGCGGCGCTTCCGACGGCAACCGTTTCTCCGGAGGCGGAGCAGCGGTTGCTTGCGCCATGGGTGTAGTCGGCGGAGATTTACATAATCCTGAAAAAGAATGGTCTGATCTCTCTACCGTCAAACCAAGAATTGAGCTCGGCAGAAAAGTTTTAGAACTCATTGCCAAGAACAAGGCTAACTAAGCGAGCACTATGTGCGTCCCCAAAAGTACGCACGAGAGCATTAAAACAGGAGCCGGTGGACCCCGAAAACTTTGGTTTCGGATCAATTCACCGGCTCTAAAAATTGGGTTTGGAGATTATTAAGAGAAATTACTTCTTCCAGCCGAAGTATTCACAAACAGTATTCCATGCGACTTCCTGGAGGAAATGGGCTGTCTTTTCTTCTACTTTCTCAATACCGTAGTATTTCAGGCCAACCGGAGAACGATGGTACATGCTGGCAAAGACAACACAGGCTTCCAGGTAGGTTCCTTCAGGGGACGGGTGTGTCTTATCGGCACGGTAAAGTTCTAACTTCGGATCTTGCTTGATCGCTTCGGCAAAAGCCAAACCAACCGGAATTACCATTGCATCGGCTTCGTTGCCGACTTTTGTTGTGGCATCTGCCAATTGCTGTGTCATTTCAGGCTTGTTCTTTCTTGCCCAAGTCATCATGATCAAAGGTTGGATGCCAAAACACTGCAGATCGTATGCATGCTGTTTTGCATACTTCTCAAAGATTTCTTTGCGCTGCGGATGGATCGGACCGGTGCTGTTGTCCTGAAGAATGACAGCCTCAAAAACCTTTTCTTTCCTGAAGTCAAACTTCTTGATTTTGCCGCCGTCGCTGTGGTCGACATAAGTAGAAGCCATTCCGGAAGGACGCACCAGTTCCCAGACATTGAACCAACCGAGGTCAGCTGCACCAATGGTCACCATACGGTTGCGTCTGACTTTGATTCCGGCAGCTTTTGCCAGACCGTTAACAGCGCCGGCAAGACCGCTCGAATAATATGTATAGGAATTGCCTACGAACATATAGCTGTGCGGGGCTTCAATGGAAGTAACCTTAGGCTTTACAGAGCACTCCAGAGATTGAGCAGCAAAAGGCAGAGAGCAAGCAACGATCAAACCGGTGAGAGCAAGGAATTTTTTCATAGTCATTTTCGATTGAGGGATTTGAGAATTTCATTTTTTCACCGACTATCGACATATCCAATGCATTCTAGGCAAAACAATTTTGCTACTTACGCAAAATGTCGGCGTGGAAATCTAATGTGAGAGTAGGACTTAATGAGAATTACTTTTTGGAGAGCTCCCAATTAAGAAGTCCTTATCTAATAACTTATTATCTTAATAAAAAAAATACCCCCTATTATCCAAAACTAGAACCAAGGTATTATTTTCTTTTTTTAGCTGCCTTCATAGACTGTAGCTGTTATTTTCCAAGGAGATAATATGAAAAGCTTTAAATTAGCTACGGTTACACTTTTAGTCGCGGCGGCAGCTTTATCAACTTCTGCCTTTGCTAAAGACGGAACCTACACTGCTCAGGAAGTAGGTAGAAACGGAGCCGTCAAAGTACAGGTCATCGTAAAGGGCAATAAGATCGAATCCGTTAAGGTTTTGGATTGGTCCGAAACGCATCCCGTTGCCGATTTAACTCAGACTCAATTGATTCCTGAAATCGTCAAATATCAGACAACAAACGTCAACAACATCTCCGGTGCAACGCTCTCCAGCTTTGCCATTAAGGCAGCAGTTAACAAGTGCCTGAAGGAAGCCGGCTTAGATGTTAAACAGTTCCAGAAGCCCGCTCCTAAACCCGCTCATTACAATGACACCGTTACTGAAGACACCAATATCGTGATTGTAGGTGCCGGAGGTGCTGGTCTTTCCGCTGCTGTTGCAGCGGCTGAATCCGGCAAGAAAGTTATTCTTCTTGAGAAGAACGGATTTGCCGGCGGAAATACTTCCGTATCCGGCGGCTGCTTCAACGTTGCCAATCGCAACCAAGACCATCTGACGATGTCTGAAGGACAGAAGAAGATTGTCGAAGGCATCATCAACCAAAAACCACTGAATCCGCTTCACGCCGAATTAATTAATAAAGTTAAAGACCAATGGACTAAATACAAAGAAAGCGGTTCAAACAAACTCTTCGATTCTCCAGAACTGCACGCTCTGCAGACATGGAAGTCAGGGGACAACCAGGCAAACCTCAACCTCGTCTACACCTTAACCAAGAACGTCTCCGGCACAATGGACCAGCTCTCCAAGATGGGCTTTGTCTGGCGGGGAAAGGCCAACCAGTTCGTCGGCGCTCTTTGGCCGAGATCAAACCGAGCCGAAAACTTCAAGTCCGGCGTCGGTTATGTTGACACCTACTTAGCCTACATCAAGGAAAAAGGACTTCCGGTCACTTTGATGCTCAACACAGCGGCTGATGACCTCATTGTTAAAGGCGGCAAAGTCATAGGTGTTCTAGCTCAAAACAAAAACGGCAGAAAATACGTCATCAACGCAAATGACGGCGTCATTCTGACAACCGGCGGTTTCAGCGCTAACGTTAAGATGCGTAACGAGTATGACGAACTTTGGGGCAAAAAACTCGGTAAGAATACTCCGACAACCAACCTTCCCTCTGCTACCGGCGACGGCATTAATTTAGCCAAGAAGGCCGGCGCTCATTTAACTCAGATGGGCTGGATCCAGTTGTTCCCTGCCGGTGATCCGAAGACTGGCGCAACAAGCTTCAAACTCGGCGAGAACTCCTGCATTTATGTAAACCGTAACGGCAAACGCTACGTGAATGAGTCCGAACGCCGCGACGTTCTTGCAAAAGCCAATCTAGCTCAGAAAGATCAGCTCTTCTTCGTGATTTCTTCCGCCAAGCGTGCTCTCGTTGATAAAGACGGCCGCAATGCTTACGGTGTGAAAGTCGAAGACATTCTTTCTTCGGGTAAATCCTTCAAAGCCGACACCCTTGAAGAACTGGCTCAAAAAGCCGGGATCAATGGTAAGAACTTAGTCGAGACTGTTAAGAAGTGGAATGAATTCTGCAAGAAAGGTACCGGTGACGAAATGGGACGTCCGACCTGTATGGATGACCATCGTCTTGACGAGGGCGGCCCCTACTACGCAACGCTTATGACTCCCTCTGTTCACCACACCATGGGCGGCGTTCAAATCAATGAAAAAGCCCAGGTTATTAATAACAGCGGCAAAGTCATCCCCGGTCTGTTTGCTGCTGGTGAAATCACCGGCGGTATCCACGGAACCAACCGCGTCGGCTGCAATGCGGTTCCTGATGCTCTGACATTCGGCAGAATCGCGGGTCTTACCGCTGCAGGTAAATAAACGGCTGAATAAAGATCGCTAGGCCAGGCGGAGTGCCTTCACGGTACTTCGCCTTTAATTTTAGCGGCTTGGCGTCCGGCAATACGTCCGAACACAATGGCATCCGCCAGTCCGTTTGCTCCAAGACGATTTTTACCGTGAACATTTCCTGTAATTGTTCCGGCCGCATATAAACCCGCGACCGGCTGATTGTTCTTGTTTAAACCCGAGTTTTTTCATCGATGGCGATACCGCCTTCAGTGTAATGGACCGTCATCCCTGCATAGCAAGCCCAGAAAGGGGGATGAGCAATCGGAAGCGTTAAGGAATGAATTTTCTTGCCCAAACGATCTTTACCCAACCTAACCCCTTCGTTGTAGTCTTCAACCGTCCGAATCAGATTATCGGCGGGAACACTCATTTTGTCGGCAAGCTCTCTAAGCGTTTCGCCTTTCCAAGCCTCCCCTCCTTCAATTGCCTTTACCGCTTCTTTCTGCACTAAGATTCCCGCCCTTCTAAACCCTTCGTCGTCGATAATGATGAATCCGTACTTTTCAGGCAGCGAGAGAACGGCGTCTCTGAACTCATCTCTGGGACTATCTTCACGGATAAACCGTTCTCCGTTTTTATTCACGAAAATGAAATGAGAGACGTCATTATGAAAACGGACACGATATTTTTTACCCGGCGGGCAACCCGGCAAACACTGAATAAATTCTAGATTGACGAGTTTTGCTCCGACTTTTTCTGCTGCCAACATGGCGAGCCCATTAGAACCGGGCGCATTGTTAGTCGTCAGCCCTTTGAGTTTCGGCGAGATCTTCTGTATTAAATCCGGATTAGCTGCAAAGCTTCCGGCCGCAAGCACCACTCCTCTGCGCGCATAAAACTGCTTATACTCATTTCCGCAATAAGCCCCGACACCAATGACTTTATTGTCTTTAGTCAATACTTCTCGAACTTCGCATTTAACCTTTAGTTCGACTCTCCGCTTTACACAAGCATCCGCCAAGGTTCGAATGTATCCTTGTCCGAGAGGCAAGACTGGAATGTGGGCTCTGGGCCAATGGGCGCCATAAAGTTCAAAAACTCGAGGCTGAAAATGCATACCTAATTTTTCCAGCCATTCGAGCGACTCCTGCGCCTCTGTCACCATTGTTCTCACCAACTTAGGATCTCCTAAACGGCCGCCGAGTTCATAAGTTTGCTGAACATGCAACTCTACAGAATCAGTAATTCCCTGTTTTTCTTGACGTTTTTTATCTACCGAGGCATAAAAGCCGCCGGAGATTAAAGTATTTCCTCCGATTTCCGGCTGACTTTCCAATAGAAGCACAGAAGCGCCGTTATCAGCAGCTTCCACGGCCGCTGATAATCCGGCCGCACCTGCTCCGACAACGATTACATCCCAAGATTTACCTTTACTGAAGATGTTTTCAATAAAACCGGCGTAGGAAGGTCCGGGAAGGATCGTTAAGAGAAAAGCGGAAAACAAGCTCCTTCTATTCATCTCCAGTAACCCTCCCGATATCGAGTAAAAATGCACTCGCATCCAAGGCTGAGCGAAGTCCGAGCTTATGCATCCGCATTACCTCGATGGATTTTGACGGTTTGCTCAGCAATATTTAGCTCATTAGCGATCTGTTTATTAAGCTTGCCTGTAGCGACTTCCCGAAGCACCTCTTTTTCTCTATCCGTCAGGCGTTCAAATTTATTGATTTTTTCTTGAATAAGTGCTTTCGACAACCGTAATTCCTTGTTCTGTTGCAGATGAACTTTAACCACTTCAAGAAGCTTTTCAGGCTTAGCCGGTTTTTGAAGAAAATCTACTGCGCCGTTTTTTAGAGCCATTACAGCTGCATCCACCGTCCCGTGACCCGTTAAAAATATAATCGGCAGATCGCTGCCTTTCTCCAGCAAACAACGTTGGAGCTGAAGACCGCTCATTTCCAGCATTCGGAGATCCAGAATAATACAGCCCGGAACGGTCAAATCATCTTTAGCTAAAAATTCTTCTGCTGAGGAATAGGCAGCAGCAGGAATTCCTGCAAGCTTGAAAATAAAAAGCTCTGAGTTTCTAACCGTTTCTTCGTCATCCACGATTCTTACTAGGGCTTCCACTCTAAATCTCCTTATTAGCTTTAGGCAAATGGAGCGTCACGATCAAGCCTTTGGAATTATTCGGCTTAAAGGTTAATTTGCCTCCATGGTTTTCTGCGATAAGACGGCAGATTGAAAGTCCCAAACCTAAGCCGTCTGAAAGGCTCTTGGCGGGATGCGAAAGCCGACTTAATAATTTATCTGAAATCACTTGACCATGATCAGATACACTTAACAGCCATTCGTTTGCTTCTTCCGACAATTGGACGCTTATTAACTTTTCTCGGCTGTCCTTGCTGGCTGCAGCGGCATTTTTGAGCAGGTTCACAATCAGCAATTCAAGTTCAAGAGCGTCGGCAAGAGCATCAGCTTTACCGGGAGCTTTTACCTCGACATCTATTCCTGAAGATAGAGACGATCTTCTAAATGAAACCAACGCCCGATCTACTATCTCGGATAAGTTTTCTTGCTTAACTTCGTGATGCTGCCGTTTTGCGTAGGTTCTGACTCTTTGAATGATTTTTGAAAGTCGATCTGCCTGCGTTGAAATTTCTAACAGCGCTTCCTGCACTAATGGATCTTCGCGTTTTCCTTTCAAATAAAGCTTTAGGCCGTCGGCATAATTAATTAGAGACGCGATCGGCTGATGGGCTTCGTGAGCAAACATCGCAGACAGTTCACTCACAACGCCAGCTTTTTCTAACTGGAAGAGATTTTCTCTGCTCTCGCGAGCCTCTTTTTCGGCTTTGTCTTTTTCCTTCAGTGCAATAGTCAGATCTCGGGTTCTGATGCTGACGATTCTTCTCACGGAAGCCGTATAAAGAAGAATTAAGATCAATAGAGTAGCGAAGCCATATAAATAATGACGGTATCGTTTTGCAAATCCTATGAATCCGGTTTCTTTTAAGTACTCATAGGGTCCGATTTCCAGAGAACGGTATAAAGAGGAAACCGGCGTAAAGTCGCTGGCAAAGCCCCAACTGTCTCCTCCTCTCGTCCGATCCATGGTAAGCAGTCCCACTGACACTGTCTTAACTAAATTCGAGTCTGCTTTAGGCAAGGAAGCAAAGACAACATCCGGATATAAGTCTGTGGACACTTTGCATGAAATTAAAGAGTCATTCTTAGGGTTTAGTACTCTTAGGGCTCCTTTTGCTATTGTCCCTTCCCTCTCGAATTGCTCCAGATCACAAGTCTTGAGTATCCCAACGTCAACCTGCTTATTGAGCACCATAGAGGCGACGTCCGGTATCCCATAACCCGTATAGGTAATAACTGAAAACAATCTTTTAGGATCTAAGTTTTGAAGAAGTAGTTCTCCTAGCGCAATAATCCAGCCATCGAAGGAATTTGAGTCCGTCGCAGCAACGGAAACCCTAACCAAATCGGAAAGAGTATTAAACCGAGAATCGTTTGCACGAACCACAAATACAGAGCCTACAGATTTAGAAGGATCTTTGGCTCCTTGCGGATGGCGTGTTGCAATATGGCGCGCGCCGGCAGATTCTGCCACATAGGCAAAGAATCCACTCGGAGCAATAAAGAAATCGAGTTCTCCTGCTTTAATCGCCTTTTGCAGGTTCTCGAACGACAACTCGACGGACTTGATTTCATATTGAGGAATCACCTTTCTCAAATGTTCCATCGTTGGCCCGAAGGTTTGAACATAAAACCAGGGGTCAATCGTATCTAAGATGCCAATAGTGATCGTCTTAGACCACACAGAAGTCGCACAAGCTGCGCCAAGGGCAATCAAGAATAAGAGTTTAGAAATTGACCTAAACACAACTTATCTCTCAAGGGGTTAAAAATTGAATCTCACTGAAAATAAAAGAATGAAGAATCAGGTCAGACAATATTTAACTGCTTCAGACTGTCTTGAATTCCACTAATCGACGAGTCGGAATTCGCTGAGCCCGGATCGTCTTGTATCCGAAACACATCGCACTAAAACATTCCTCGTCTTCTTTAATCCCCAAAAGCTCTCGAACTTCCCTGCTTCTTTTTGCGGCAGCGGTTGCATAACCGGCAAAACAGCAACCGATATTCATCGTTTCTGCTGCAAGATTGAAGTAAGTCAGATTAATCCCGCTCTCGACGCCGCCCCACACAGCAGTCTTGGGTCCAACACTAAAGACAACGGAAGGCGCATTGCGGAGAATCGGATCTTGTCCGGCACGATAACGCTCTAGGATGGAATCGATTTTGCTTGCATAACGTTTGCCGTAAACCGGATCGGTTCGACAGTCCCCGTCGAACCACTGTGCGATTAATTCCAAGAATTTTTTAGTCGTTTCCGGCTTTGTGATGATTAAACGCAAAAAACGGTTATTTCCACCCGAGGGCGCATACCCGACCACTTCAAGAATCTTTTCGAGATCGGATTGCTTCACCGGCTGAGAGGAAAAACTCCTATATGAACGTCTTTGTTTGAGGGCCTGAATAATTGTTTTTGAGGCTGAAGAAGAAGGCATTGATGTCTTCTCTAGATCGGCAGCCAAAATACCGTTGTGAATAGCGGCCCCTACCGGACAATATGCTGTGCATTGTCCACAGTCGTTGCAAAGATGCTCCCGTCCTTCGATCATTTTTGGACGACCATTATCAAGAATTAACAGGCGCTTCGGACAGACAAGAATACAGGTTCCGCAGCCGATGCAGTTATCAGAACTCGTTGTGCAATGAGATGGCATGATGTTCTCGCTTGGGTTGAGTTTGGTTTTTCTTCTATGAGTGAAATTTTCTCATCAATTAGGCCAGGAATTCGGTTTTCGACCCGGCGTTTGAACCAACGGGATAAGTGTTTTATGGCCCGAGTATCTGTGAAAGAAAAAATGGCTCCCGCGGCATGTAGCCGACCGGAAGCCATTAACAGGAGTAAACCTAAAGATAATCAATTAGATCTTAGAACTCGTGGCACAGACCCATAAAGAAAGATCTTGTGTTGACGCGTTCTACGGTGTGTTTCCATACCTTCTTGGATAACTTGGTGTTCTCAGATTTGCCGTGGATATATCCAACCGCGCCATAGGCATAGGTTCTCTTAGAGAGCGGATATTTGTAGCCTAACATTGCCTGATAGACATCCGCCTTGGAATCTTGGTAATCCCGCTTGGCATGTGCATAGCCGAGAGTACCGTTCAATTCGCCGCCGAATAATTTGATTTTCGTTCCGAGTGTGACAGCATTGGTGTCGTAACCTTCAGCTGCTTTGCTGTCTTTGGCGTCGTATTTCGCAGCAGCAATTGCATCTGCGTCACCCTGACGAGGTGTCTTAATGTTCTGACCAAACTGATATCCTAAATACATGCGTACATCGCCGAAGTCGTAGGTACCACCGATGTTGTAGGTTCTTTGGTCCTTCAGATTTTTACCGGCAGCAACTCCGGCATCTGTTTTGACGGCAGAGTCGTTATAGAACAGGTTATCGAATGCGGCGATCAATCTTAAGTTCTTGTATCGATAAGTTGCGCCTAAAGCGATGTAACGATTCTTCTGTGAGGAAACGACATCGTCATCGTCGATACCGTTTGAGTATTGGGCGTAAAGCTTAAAACCACTGAGTTCAGGCGACTCGTATTTGACCATGTTATTTACACGAGCTGCGACGTTACCGGCAAAGACTTTGGTCAATGCACCTTCTTTCCAGGTGATTCCAAACGGACTCATTCCTCCAACGATACCGCCGTGGGTACCTGCGGTCAGAGCACCTGTGCGGCCGAGTTCAAAAGCACCGAACGGAGTGGCTACACCCATGTAACTGTCACGATAAAAAGCGGAGTCTGCGTCTTTTGCGTCGCCGTTATCACTTTCAAAACCTTGTTCCAGCCGGAAATAGACTTTGTATCCGTTGCCGAGGTTTTCCTGACCTTCAAGGCCGAAGCGAGAACCCTTAGTGATACCGGAAGCCATTTCAACAATGGTTTTGCCATTAGAAGCATGATGAGCGTAGACACCTGTGTCCAATACACCGTAGAGTGTTACGTTTGAAGCTGGTTCTGCTGCAAACGCAAGGCTGCCGCTGAAGGCACAAAGAACAAGAGCCGTTGTTTTAGAAAGTTTCATCTGAATTCTCCTTGGTTAGTCATCTGAGATTTCAGATCATTCTGATGACGGCCATTTCTAAACGACAGGCAAAATTCAAAAGACTATTTTGCTTTTTATGCAAAGTCGTTATACCGGCTGAGGTGTAATCCAGTCTGTATAAGCAGAAACAAACAAATATTAGAAAATGTATTTTATTAATTATTCTTTAATTCAAAGAGATAGTTGTATTTTGCAGATCATGCAAGGACGTTGTGCAAGTAGTGTTTTATGGCGCGAAAATATCGGTCAGACCTGCATTATGAGCATGATTGAATGCTCCAATTCCTTATATTTCCAACGAACAAATTAGACAAAAGCCATTTCGCAATCAACTTTGATGCATTCTCAACATGGAAGAACCGCAGCTTAAACTTGGTGTCTTGGTTTCAACGACTATTGACCTATCTCCATGGCGGCTAGGAAGATCTTCGAAAAAAAAAGGAGCCCGAAGGCTCTAAAAACTTCTCTAGTTTTATGAAATTCACCCCAATGCTATTTCAATAAGACAAGAAGAAACTTTGATCTTCTCTTGGCCTTTTCTTTTTCCAGCTTCTGCAAAAAGTCTATTTCTTCAGCCAAGAGATGATCTGAATAACTAAGGAACTACATAACGGGACATCCGATCGGCTTCATTTCTCGATACTGTTCAACCTTAACCGGAATACCGGACCGACAAAATGCGCCGGCATAGTAGTCATTCAGCGCTTTAACTGCGCCCGGCCGAGTCGGATCCACAGGAATCAGTCGGTTAATGGCGGTTCCGCCTCCTCTCCTTCTCGCCACAGGCAGTGATTTGCCGTCAACTTCTCTAACCTCGGCACCGCCGGCCCAGTGACCGTAGGCATGAGGCACACAAACCGTCATTTCGGCAACACCGTCGTCGCAAGCCAGTACGCCTTCAGCAGTGACGCCGTCCGGACTTGTTAACACCACGCGTTCCTTGTCTTTGAGGCCAAACTGCTGGGCCGTATTCTTGTTCATGTAAATGAAGTTCTGCGGAGAGACTTGATTGCAGTGGTCAAAGAACCCGGAATAATTAGATCTGAGGATCGGTTTATAAGTAGATAAGACCAACGGATATTGATCTTTGTCCCAATGCTTTTCCCACTGATCGCCGTTGAAGAACTTCGGCTTCTCATAGACCGGAATACCGGGATAGGCTTCCCCGCTGAAGCAATGCTTCTGAGCTGCGATAGCAGGATTAAAGATCTGAAGGAATTTTCCGCCGCCGTTGGCTAAGAAGTCGCCGTTGTATTTATCCGATTTTTCATAGTAGCCGCCGCGGGAAAGCAGCGCTTCAACTTGTGCGCATTGTTCCGCTGTAAGCACGGGTTCCAAGGGCTTCATTGCCCGCGGCAGAGCCGCTAATTCGCGGTCGGAATCCGTTACTTCGGGCAAATGTTCGCACTGGGTGGCAACATTGCTCAAATAATAGGCATACCAGTCGTCGAATCGTTTCAGCGGAGCCTTTGACCCGTCTTTTCTTGCGACGGCTTGTTCTCCGAATCCCGGAAGATTTAATTTTTTTGCCACATCAAAAATAAATTCTTCCATGCAGATATGGCGGCCGTCTGCAGTTAAAGCGGTTCTCGGCGTGACAACTGGGACTCCGGCTACGACACACTGGTCAAAATTGCCCCATGTTCTGTCGCAGCCGTATTCTTCAAACATGACGCGATCCGGAATAATGTAGTCAGCATTCCTGTTGGTTTCGTTGACATAAGCATCAATCGCCACAAACAGCGGAAGTTTCTTGACGTCACGAAGGGCCTGTTCAGCCTCACAGGGCAGAGAACTGGCGCTGTAAACGGGATTGCTGCGCCAGTTAATCAGAGCCTTGGCCTGATAAGGTTCCTCGTTAGCAATCGTAAGCAGAACTTCAGCGGCATTGAGACCGGTATAGTCGGATGCCAAAGGATGGTAGACATGTTTGGCCGGATACGGATTTTCCTTGTTCTTCACGTGCTCGGCATACTCGGTGGAGCTTTCATAAGGATAGTTCCTGCAAACACTCACTACCCCGTCTTGAGATACTCCGCCTTCGACATTTTCCAGGTCATAGTTGCCGCTGAACCCCATGAAGGCTCCGTTGCCGTAAGCGGCACCGCCCTTTCTGTCATGAGAGCCGGCCAAAGTATTCAAAATACAAATCAGCCAAGAACTCATCACGGAATCCCAGCCGTTATTGCCGGTATTGGATACTGCAACCACTTTTGTTCCGTGAGACGTAAATTCTTTAGCCACCGCTTCAATGGTTTCGACCGGAACGCCGCAAACATTAGAAAGATATTTCAGGGAATGTTCGTTCGCGTTTTCTTTCAAAACCTGCAAGGCAGATTTGTAGCGAATATTTTTAGGCGCAGCATTTGTGAATACTCTGTCCACATAGAGTTCTGCCGGACCGCTCTTGGAGGCAGCCTGAAGAACGCCCTCGGAGTAAACCACGCCGTCACCCTTCTCACCGAGTCCGAATTCAGAAGCATCCGCCAATGTATTCGTCTCTGTATTGATGAGATAGGCAGCATTGGACCAGTTGATTTCGCCGATCTTTTTAGCTGCAGTTTCGTTCGGCGCGCTCAGGAATTTTTGATTTTCTTTGCCGGAATTCAGAATGACCTGAATCAAAGCAAGCAGGAACGCCGTATCCTCACCGGGACGAATAGGTACCCACTGAGCACCGGTTCCGTTCGTCACGTTGCTTCTTAGGATGGGATCTACGCAGACGTACTTAGCATTACGGTTTACTCGCGCTTTGCTTAAGCCCGAACCTGTTCTGTTGATACTGGAGCCGGAGCAGCCGGGCGCTGTTCCGATAAAAATCGCATACTCGAAATTATCCCAGTCCACGTCGCACATCCCTGCTCCGATCTCTGGAGCAAGACCCATGGCGTAACCGACGCCGACAGGAGCACCGCAGTATCCGTGTTTGGTTGTCACATTCACCGTTCCGAAGCCTTGACGCATAAATCTGCCGTAAAGGCTGCCGCGCATCGTATCTTCTTCGTTAAAGGTCGCAAACAGTTGATTGCTTTTAACTCCGAACTCAGAAACTCCGGGTACCACCGGCGTTTTTATGTCACGAATCGCACGCAGACCTTGAACCTGCCCTTCACCGAACAGGTTTCCGCCTTCAACGATTTCCTGCAGAGCCTGTTCATAAGGAATGGTGATCCAGCGATCTTCACCTCGTTTGCCGGCGCGTTTTAAGACTTTTAGAACACGGTAAGGATCATCGACGGAATCAAGACCGCTGGCACCTTTACCGCAGGAGGTCGCTCTAAAGATTTTGCCGTCCTTCCCGAGATAAAGCGCTTGATAGGCTTCCGCAACCGTTGTCTTCAGAGGAAGCGGCGCGCCTCCGGTCACAACTTCGCAATAAGGATTGCCGGCGAGTCGGGTAATTTTGTCGGTGGCTTCATCCACGCGATAACGTAATCCGCACATATTGTTGCAGGTAAAGCAGCGTGTGAAGCCCACTCTGACGCTCGGCTGCAGGGCAACACCGGCTCGGTTGACTTTCAGTTCGGGTGCAGCGTGGTTGCCGAAATGGTTTGCATTTTTTGTCATCGTTCTCTCCCCTTAGCGCTGCCAGTTTTTGAAATCAGCCTGCAGCCACTTCTTATCTTCAAAGTTCTCCGGCAAACCGATGTAGAAAATGTTCGGTTTTGTGCCTGCGGACTCAAGCAGCACATAAGGCTTATTGTTTTTAATCAGTTGATAGACTTCGCTGTTTTCGTCATTCAAATCGCCGAAAGTACGGGCGCCGCCGATACAGCTTTCTACACAAACCGGCAGCAGGCCTTCGTCCAGTCGATGGATGCAGAAGTTGCATTTTTCAGGCGGATTCTTGTGTGCCGGATCCGGCTTTCTGGCCCCATATGCGCAGGCCTTGGTGCAGTTCATGCAGTGAATACATTTGTCGTAGTCAATTACCACGATGCCGTCTTCCGGACGCTTGTAGGTCGCCTTGACCGGACAGGCCTTAACGCAGGTCGGATTCTCACAGTGGTTGCACTGATTCGGCAGCGCGATCATGGCTACGGCGTCGTCATTCTTTAAAGAGAGCTGGTTCACGACCGTGCGTTCGCGACCCGGTTCTGTTTGGTTTTCAATGCTGCAGTTGACCGTACAAGACAAGCAGCCCGTACACTTTCTGACGTCAAAAACCATGGCGTAATGCTTACCCGGGGTTTTGGCAAGCACAACTTGCGGGGAGACTGCCGTGAAAGCCGTGCCTGAGGCAATGAGTTTTAGTAATGTTCTTCTGTCTAACATTGTTTTAATCCTAGAGATTCTTTAGTTCGGCTCCGCTTAGGGGAGCGGAGCCGAAGAGGCTTTCTACTTGTTCTGACCCTGAATCTTGGCGTACCAGAGGTTATGGTTTTGTTTCGCCCAGTTTTCGTCACACTTGCCGCTCAGCATGTTTTCCATGCCGCCTTCGCTCATGACGGCGCCCATGTAGATATGAACTACAGAGAAGGCTCCGAGAATGATGGCGCTGCAGATGTGAATGATGAGAGCCAGGAGTGCACCGTTCTTAGACAGAGTTCCGAAAAGACCCGGGAACAGCAGGAGCAAGCCGGTCACCACCAAAGCCAAACCGAAGATCGTGAAGGTCCAGAAGAAGGCTTTCTCACCGGCGTTAGCAAAACCGGCATCCGGGTGCTTGGGTTTGCCGCCGAGATTGATGTATCCGCCGAGCGCAAGGAACCATTTGCCGTCACCGCTTTCGGGAAGCTGATTTCTGCTCCACTTCACCATGAGGATAACCGCTGCAATGATGAATGGAATAGCAAAGATGTTATGGAACAAAACGCTGGCGTAAACCAAGCTGTGGAAATGGGCCGGCGTCATCATGGGAGCCAGCCAAACTTTACCAGCGCCGATCACAAAACCGGACAAAATCAGGATGATGCACGGGACGGCTGCACACCAGTGAAGAACCACGTCGCCCACGGACCAGCGTTGAATCAGCTTGCCGGAAAATCCGTCGGAAAGTTTTGCGCGGCCGTTGATCAAGACGAACACCGCAAAAAGAACAGCGACGGCGATGATAGAAGCGAAGATTAAGTTTGAGATCATCTCCGCAGACTGCAGGAAGCCGAGATAGCCGGAAGAGACTGAGTTCGGATCATACGTCGACATGAGCAAACCTGCGTTGTCGGTATAACCCAAATACTGAGGAATATCTCTTTGAATCTGGTGTTCCACGACCGGAGACCAAAATTCAGGCTGCTTGACTGCTGTCTCTTGGGCAAACGCCGTTGAGGAGATAACGGAGACAAGTGAGAGTAAAAATTTATTCATGATAATTTCCCTTGGAACGGGGGCAAAAGTTAGACAGCTTGAGTACGGCGGAGCTCTGCTTTAAGCGCTTCAGAGGCCTCTTTCCAAAAACTTTGGTCGGTGTTTTCTGCGATCGCGTTTAAGAAAGCTTCGTACCATTTGTCAAAATGCTCGGACCTAAATGATTTCGACAAACCTTCAATTTCTTTCAGAAGCTGTTCGGAATGTTCCTTTTGGCGGGTTTCTTCTGCAACAGCTTCCAAGAAATAAAGAAATTCCAGTTCGTTGCCGAAGAAGTCCGGCAGTTCATTGAACATCGAGCCGCTGGTAAGGCCCGCGGAGGCATAGAAATTCGCCACATCGGCAGCCACCGGTCCGTTGAGCTTCCTGGAACTTGTCACCCAAGCCGATTCATAGGGGATCACAACCAGACGGTAGGGTCCGATACAGAGCCTATTGAACTCGGCTTCGGTTTCTTCCGGAGCGGCAGAAGCATCTGCAGCCTCCTTTGCGAGCGCCGGATAACCCGAACGTTCAGCCCAATCAGAAAGGTTCCGGTAGGTTGAAGCCAGCCCGGGTTTCAAGAACAGGTCTTTGAACACCTCAAGCGTCTTTCTCTGCCCATTCGATTTCATTTTCTTTCTCGGATGATGATCATGTTGGGTTTGTTCGGACCGTCGGTGTAGCCGATGCCTTCTTTCGAGGCAGAGGCTTTCTGGGCCAGAACCTGCGTAACGTTGCCGACCTGCAGGCATTTCACCGGGCAGCCGTCCACACAGGCGGGATTCAAACCGGCATCCAAGAGCTCGACGCAAAGGTTGCACTTAGCAGCTTTGCCGTCGATCTTGCTGATCGTAATAGCGTCGTACGGGCAGGCTTCCTTGCACAAACCGCAGGACGTGCACTTATTTCTATCCAGAACGACGATGCCGTCGGGACGCTTGGTAAAGGCTGCTGCCGGGCAGACCGCCAAACAAGTCGGGTTTGAGCAGTGCATGCAGGCGTGAGAGAACCAAACGTCTCTGACGCGGCCGTCTGCGGACCTCACTTCATAGAGGTCCACTTTGCGGAAGCGGACATCCTCGGGCAGTTCGTTATGAATCTGACAGGCAACAGAGCAGCCGCCGCAACCGACACAGTTTTCCTGTCTGAAAATGAAACCTTTTTGAAATTTGTTGCTCATTTCGTACTCCTATGCCTTGCTAAGGTTCACTCTGGTTGAGTGGTAAGCAGAACAGCCACCCATGTCCGTCAGCTTGCCGGTTGTCAAAGAATTGGTATTGGTGTTTTGACCGTATGGGTTGGTGCTTCTCCAGTTACACTTAGCCGTGCGGACCACACCCGGAGCGACACGCGTCGTCACGCGAGCCACAAAGAATGCTTCGCCTCTTTGATTGTTCAGACGAACTTTGTCACCGGACTTAATACCCAAGCGTTTTGCATCTTCCGGATTGACTTCACATTCATAGGCGTTGTAGGCGCGAATGTATTTAACGTTATAGAAAGAGGAATTGACGCGCTGAGGGATTCCGGGAGAAAGAAGACGGAACGGCAGGTTCTTTTCTTCTTCGGGCATTTCTTCTTCGCACAGCGTCAGATCGATCACCGGATCAAATCCCGCTTTCTTCATAATGTTGGAATAAAGCTCGATCTTGCCGGATTCCGTTTCTGCCTTACCGCCAGAGCGAACCGGGACGCTTTCGGGCATATCGAGATGGATGAACTTTTCTTTTTCTAGACGTTCAAGCGTAATGCCCTGATACCACGGTGTTTCTGTCTGCAGGAACTGACGGATAATGTCCTTCGGTGTGTCGCGGAAAGCCTGATCCTTGAAGCCCATTCTTCTGCCCCACTCTGCGAAGAAATCCCAATTTGGTTTGGATTCGCCTACCGGTTCAATCACTTTCTCGCAGATCTGGACGTACCAGGAGTGGTAATCGCCGATAATGTCATCGGTTTCGAACTGGGTAGAAGCCGGGAGGATCAAGTCGCAGTACTCAAGAGAGTCGGTCATGACCATGTCGAAGCCCACAACGAACAAGTCTTTGCGCTTGAGGTTTTCGATCACGGCATTGACGTTCGGAGAGACTGCCACCGGGTTGCCGTTATAGATCACTAAGAGGTGGATCGGCTTGATCGGACGATTTTCTGTGGTCGGATTTTCTGCCTTCAGGGCCATATCCAAGTCCGTCATATTGACATGCTGCTGTTTGCCTTTACGCAGATAGTTGCCGCGGCCGAGATTCAGGTTCATGCCGGTAATCGGACGAACGTTATCGTAAATAATGCCGCAGGACGGTTTGTCGAACATGCCTCTCATTGCCTGCATGATGGCAATGGCACGCGTCATACGAGCACCGTTGTAATTACGTTGCATACCGTAGCCGGCGCGGATAATGATTCGCTCGGCACGGCCGTACACATCGGCAAATTCTTCAATTTGCTTTTGCGTGAGACCGGTTACTCGTTCGATGTCCTTCCAATCGACGGAGTTGACTTTAGCGATCGCCTGATCAGCACCAATGCAGCAGTTCTTGAGGAAGTCGTGATCGATCATGTCATGGGCGATCAAATACTTCATGACACCGGTTGCGACCCATGCGTCGGTAGAAGGTTTCGGCTGCAGATAGATATCGGCCTGTGAGCAGATCGGTGTACGGTTCGGATTGACGGCTAAAACTTTGGCGCCTTTGTCTCTGGCTTCATTAATCAGCTTAATTCCGTGAACATTAGAGACTGTTTCATTGAAACCCCAGGAAACATAGCAGTCGCAGTTGGGGATGGTTTCGGGGTCAGGACCGTCTGTAGTGCCCTGCACGCTGCCGTAGCCCCACACACCTGCTTCCGTACAAACCAGGCGATCCAGAATGGAAGAACCGATGCGGTTGAAGAAACGGTCGGCGCCGCGCATACCGATAGCACCGTAGTTGCCTGAATAGGAATACGGAAGGATGGCCTCGGAGCCGTATTGCTCGATCACTTCATTGGTTTTCTTGATCAATATATCCCAGGCTTCTTCCCAGGTAATTCTTCTCCACTTATGAGAACCCTTTTCTCCGACTCTGACCATCGGATGAAGGATTCGGTCGGGCGCATAAGTGTATTCAACGTATGTCAGGCCCTTAACACACGGGCACGAGCCCGTTTTGTACTGTTCATCGGCACCTCTGACATAAGTCATGCGGCCGTTCTGAACGCTGAACTTCATCAGGCATCTGTCTGCGCAGTTTCTCAGACAGCTGCTGTATTTAATGGTTCCTGCTCTTTTTGCGAGAAGCGAAGTATTTGCGCCGTAGCTGTTCATCGCGAGCGCTTTGGTCGGAGCAAGTCCTGTCAGCGTTCCAAGGACAGCCGATGCGCCGATACCCTGAAGAAAATATCTTCGCGTAAGCTTCATCATGTTTATGACTCCTTTAGATTTGGGGTTTTAAATAGCGTCTTTTCCCAAGACAGCTCCGGATCCTGCCCTAGTTGACTGCTCTTTATTCATTGAGGGCTTTCTGCCACTCTTCAGTTAAACCTTTTTTGAGTTCCTGCTTTACCCAATCGAAGGCAGGAGACTGATTCGTATTGCCGTAAACGATGTAATTTCCGATCGGGCGCTCTGCGCTGCGCATTTTCTTAATGCGGTTGATGACCTGCCGCGGCAGCGTCATATAGGAGACGCCCGGAACCAGTTTGGAATACTGGCGGGTAAATTGATTGCAGACGACCGCCACCGAATCTGTAGACATCAGAAGCCGGAATGCGGCTGCCAAACTTTCGGTGTAGTTCGAGACCTGCATCTGAAGTCCCTTCTCTTCGCATACGCCCACCAACAGAGGACAGGCCACATCGCTGTAATTGTCGATTTCCAACAGCGGATAATTAGAAATATCATCGATCGAGAATTTCTTCTGTGTAAACAGCGGATGGCCGGTTCTTCCGAAAAGATAGATGTCGCTGGTTTCGGCGAAGCATTCGTAATTGAGACGCGGATCACCGAAACCTTCATAGACTACCGCGAAGTCCACTTCACCATTGATTAGCTCAGGGATGCAGTTGTGAGAGAGAATGCGGATATTGAAGCGCATCTTCGGGGCTCTAGGGAGCAGCTTCTCATTGATCACTTTCAGCGTCGGAAAGCAGAACTCGTCATAGACACGAAGTTCAAACGCACCTTCCGAGGTAAACGGATCAAACTTGGAGTGCTGCTTATCCATTTTACGGAAGAGCTGAACGATCTCGACCATCGTTTGCGAGACCTCAACGGCCTTCTGCGTTGGGCAGAAGCCGCTCTGCGTGCGAACAAACAGCGGATCGTCGTACATTTCCCGCAAGGAAGCGAGTGCACGACTAATCGCAGAATTGCTGATTCCGAGCTCAGTTGCAGCCTGACTTGCATTTCTTAACTTGAAGACTGCAAGAAAGATTTTGCAGAGCTGGTACGTTAACTGGTTAATTGTCATATTGGGGCTTCTTTGGGGCTTGAAGTTGGGTCAATTATATGAAGCCGCCATCCTAAAGAATTTGATAATTATCAAACTTCTTAAAATTGATTTTTTCGAAAAAACCAATTTTTAAATTATGAAAAACGTTTTAATTCAATAAGTTGTAAGTATCGTTTTGCAAGATAAGAAAAATTAAGAATAATGATTTACCCCAATTTACTTTTGACTTATCAGATGCTTAAGATTCTTTAAGAGATTGCTCTAATTGCCTTATTATTTTCGAATAAGTCACGAAGACTTTTGGGGGCCAAAAGTTTAAGGTCCACGAAGAATTGAGTAGCCGAAATTTGGGATGACTAGGAACTGACAACGCTGGATGCCGCTTGGACAATTCCCAGCCACCGCCGTTCGAACACATTTTTCAGAGTTCTCCTAATTTATTTTGTAGCTTCTAACTTCTAGACTTTATTCTCGTGTTCGTTATCACAATCGTCAGTGATGAAAAGACTTATCACGGGTTTATTCATTTTCCTTATTGGAGTAACTTCGGCCCACGCCGCTTCTGGTAGTTTGATGTTTGCTGCTACGGAAATGCCTAAGCCGGACCCATGTCTTCCTTTTATTGGTCAAACTTCTTCTTGGTTAAATGAAAATTTCTCCGGAAGGGTAAAGTTTGAATATTATGAAAGAAAGGAACTTGAGAAAGCTATTCGTGATGGCAAGGTTGACATCATCTTATCTGAGGCCGGAGAAGCCGCAAGACTGAGAAAATGGGGAACGAGGCCGCTCTTGACAGCCGTCAGTATTCGCCACCCTAACCCGCAAAGGGGCCAAGGTTCCGTGTTCTTTGTTCGCAATGACAGAAAAGATTTGACAGAATTAAAAGATCTTCGCAGCTTAAAGCTGGCAGCAACCGACGATAATGACTTTACCGGGTTCCATGCCGGGATGGGTGAATTGATCCATAGGGGATTTAACCCGGACAAGTTCTTTTCCCATATTCAGTTCATAGGCAGCAGCTCGAAAGTCGCCATGCACCACGTCGTGGATGAAGTTATTTCCGGCAAAGCCGATGTCGGTATCGTAAGGACTTGCTTCCTGGAAGACCTCGAAAAACTCAGCGGACAGGCTTATCCCGTAAAAGTGATCGGAGAAAAGCCGAAAGACAGTTTCGCATGTAAGCGTTCCACGGATCTCTATCCCAATTGGACGATCTCTTCTACTAAAAATCTTTCCTCCGAAGATCTAAGAGATGTCACCAAATTTCTGCTGGAAATGCCCAAAACCTCTGATGGAATGTATTGGTCGTTAGCCCCCGATTTAAGCAATGTTGAAAATTTAATGAAGGAACTAAAAATCGGAGAATACGACTTCCTTCGACACTGGTCCTTGAAGCAAGTCTGGGCTGAATACAAAACTTTCATACTTCTTATCCCATTTGTGATACTTAATTTGATCTGGTTCAGCTGGCGATCCTCTAAATTGGTCGAAAAAAGAACGAATCAGCTTAGAAAATCTTTCAAGGAGCGGGAGCAAATACGGGAAAAAGCCGAAAAAATTAAAGGAGAACTTGAGCAATTCCAAAAGGCTTCTATCGTTGGTCAGATGTCTAATATTTTTGCCCACGAAGTCAAACAGCCCTTACATGCCCTTTACTGTTATGCCCACGCTCTCCAAAGAAGCATCGACAACGGAAAATCCGATGAGGAGTTATTAAAAGAAGGATTAAATAAGATTCAGGACCAAGCTCAGCATATCGGCAAAATTGTCGAGGGCGTTCGAGTTTATGCAAAAGGGAAAGAATCGGAGAAAGAAAATGTTGATTTAAATCTTCTTCTCCAAAAAATTTGTACATCTCTGAAGAGAAAACACAAGCTCCTTCTGCGCCTACCCGAAGGGAATTTCTTCATAACTGCAAATCCTCTTGAAATACAACTCATCTTCACCAATATCTTAAAAAATGCAGTTGAAGCCTCTGAAAAAAACGATAACCCGGAGGTTTCAGTTGAAGTGAATCATGTTTCCGAGGGCCCTTCTCACCACTACGTTGTCACTGTTTCCGACAATGGTCCAAAGCTGACTGAAGCAGAGTTTAATGAGATCGGCCTCCCTTTAGTTACATCCAAAAAGAACGGCTTAGGGCTCGGAATTAACATTGTTAAAACCTTGCTTCTGAAATACGGGGGCAATTTAAAATTTATTCAAAAAGAGCCTGCAGGCATTAAATCGGTTATTACTTTACCGATAACTCAGAATAATGAAGAGAAACAATAATGAGTAAGGATTTGGAATTAAATTTTCTCCTTCGGGTGGTTGACGACGATCCACGAACGCTTGATGCCGTCACCTTCATGCTGAAGTGTGAGGGTTATGAAGTTGCCCCCTATTTATCGCCCGCAGATTTCTTCTCCAACGACATGCCTTCCGTCCCGGGCTGTGTCATCTCAGATATTAAGATGGAACCCATGAACGGCATCGAATTCTATAAGGAAGCGATGGCCCGAAGGTACACCCATCCGTTCATTTTCCTGACCGCATTTGCCGATATAGAACTAGCCGTCAATTCGATGAAGGATGGTGTTATTGACTATCTGGTTAAACCAGTTGTCGCTGAAAAACTCTTTTTGTCCGTCGCTCGAGCCATCCGAATTGATTCTCTTCAATATGTAGGCATTGAAAACAAAAGAGAATGCAGTAAACGCTGGGACAGGCTGACCAGCCGTGAAAAACAGATTATGGAACTGGTTGCATCGGGTAAAACCAGTGTGCAAATCTCTGTAATCCTCGCAATCAGTGAGAGAACCGTGCAGACTCATCGATCCAGTGCATTACAAAAACTTGAACTCTCTTCTCCCGCCGATGTCGGAATTTTGATTTCCCACTTAAAAGAATGAAGGATCTTTGACAACAATCAACATACGTACGTAGGTCCCGTCAAAGCGGATTTTTATACTTTTTTCATCGAATCCAAACAAACTCAACTAAGGAGAAAACGATGAAAAGTATATCCAGACGACAATTTTTCAAGGGTTCCACCGGTATTGCCGGCGCTGCAGCCTTGATGCCTTTTGCACAAGCACAGCAAATTCCTCCGCATTGCCAGAACGTTCCGACCAAATGGGACTTTACTGCCGACGTAGTGGTAGTAGGTGCAGGTGCTTGCGGAATGGCTTCTGCTATTCGAGCAGCCGATGCCGGTGCCGACATTTTAGTCGTCGATACAAACTATGATATCGGCGGCCATGCCATCTTATCGGCCGGTTCCATTGCATTAGGCGGCGGAACAGCGCTGCAGAAGAAATACGGTATCAAAGACGATCCGGAAACTTATTTCAAGGATTTAACCGACTGGACCGTGACAGAGACCGACGGTATGCCGGACTACCGTTTCTGCGACAGAGAACTTCAGCACTCTTTGGCTTACAACGGCGCAGCAGTTTTTGATTTTCTAAAAGCCAACGGTCTTCCCTTCGAAGACGAAGCACCCGACAATTTCCAGGCTAACCACGCTTCCGGTGTCTCTGCCCTTCGTTCTCATCACGTCAAATGGAGAAACGGAGTCGGCGGCCCGAGCCCATCCGGTACTAACGGAACATCGGTTATGCGTCCTCTCGATGCTTCGGCACGCAAGAGAAAGAACATCCGCTTCCTGTTCAACTACCACATGGATCAGATTTTTAGAGAACAGCCTCTTGCCGGCCGAGTCATCGGCATTGAAGCCCATTACACGCCGACCATCCTTCCCGGACAAGATAAACCCCTTGTCAGTTGGAATAAAGAAGGCAACGTGGAATGCAGTAAGCCCACTATCACCATAAAGGCTAGCAAGGGAATCGTGATCGCAACAGGCGGCAATACCGGCAACGTAGAATTCCGCAGAATGTTCGATCCGCGTCTGACCAAAGAATTTCAGTGTGCAGGTGCAGAATGGTCTCCGCAAGACGGTTCAGGTGAATTAGCTGCTATGGCCATCGGTGCCGCCCTTTGGGGAACATGCAATCAGGCTATGAACCGCAACGGAGCTCTAAGAAGAGGAGCCTTTATCGGCAGCCGCACCGGATATGTAGCCTGGAAACCTCAGAGTCCTATTTGGGGCAAAGTTAAAGCAACGGGCTTATTCGTAGGCAATTGGCAGGACTGCATTGCCGTCAACCAAGCCGGTCATCGTTTCTATAACGAAATCGCTGCTGCTTACCCCAACGGTACCTGCTACGGCTTCTATGATAAAGCCGGCGGTTACGTCAGAGGTGACTGGAGAAACCCCTCTAAAGTCCAACCTAAGTTTAAGAATTACATTGATGCCGCTTGCGCGATTAATGAGGGTTCAACCGGACCGGACTGGGCTGCAGGTCCTCAGTGGGCGATTTTTGACAGCGATGCAATTAAGCGCGAGAAATGGAATATCACTCCGCAGACCGGGGAAGAAGGCTACTTCTTTGTCGCCAATACTCTGGACGAGCTCCAGGACAAACTCACCCAGAATCCCTACCAAAACTACAAGATGCCAAAAGGCCGTCTTGCTGAAACTGTCGCTCGATACAACTCGATGGTAGATAAGGGCGTCGACGAAGATTTCGATAAACCGAAACCCAAATTCAAGATTGAAAAAGGCCCCTTCTATGCTGCCTGGTGCACTTTCAATACACACGATACCTATGCGGGTTTGAGAGTCAACGGAAAGAATCAAGTCGTCGATTTCAAAGGCGAAGTCATTCCTGGACTTTACTGCGGCGGTGAATCTGCCGGCGGTTTGAGCCAACATGGTATGGGAAGATGCTTCACAGCCGGCTACATCATCGGCGGCGAAGTCGTTAAAGGTTAATTTAGATTCTTGACAGGGCGGAAAAGGGAAACCTTTTCCGCTGCAATTATGAAATTTAGAAATCCTATCTTTCTGGCATTGCTGTCCCTGGCTTTTGTTTGTTCCACCTCAACCGCAGCAAATTTAGGCGCTGAAAAACATGCAGCAAAAGGCGTTAACTGCGCCGTTTGTCACGGAACCACAAACCCACCTATAGCTCCCGAGACCGCAACTTGCATACAGTGTCACGACAAGAAAGCATTAATGGAAAAAACATCAAAAATAAAACCTACCAACCCTCATACATCACCACACTACGGTGATGATCTGGACTGCACAAATTGCCACAAGATGCACTCTCCGAGCGAGAATTACTGCTCACAGTGTCACAACTTTGAATACAAAGTTCCTTAGACAACTCACCCCCCCCCGACTATTGATATTGCTTCAACCACCTCAACTTGTGATCCTTAAATGACATAGGGCGCCGCCGGCGCCCTATATGCATTAATTATTGCTCAATCAAGTTCTCAATTTTGCAAAGACTTAAGTGCTGTCTGAGCTGCGATCTTACCGAATACAATATTTCCGGTGACAGCGTTTCCTCCGTATCGATCCATTCCGTGCCATTCACCGACGACTTCGCCTGCGGCCAGAAGACCGGAGATTGCCTTACCATCTTTATCAAGAACCTGCATAGATGGATTTGCCTTTAATCCGCCTAAGGTTCCTCCGATCCCAGGGATCACTTCGATTGCATAAAGTTTTCCTCGCATACTGCTCAGAAGTTCTTTTCTATTGAAATCGGGGTCGGATTTGTTATCGAAGTATGTGCCGTACTGTTTAATCGTATTGGCAAAAGCTTCCTTCGGGAGACCTAACTTTTCGGCAAGTTCTTCGGGCGTTGCTCCCTCTTTCACAAATCCGAGTTTCACATAACCTTCGTGAACCTTCTTACGCTTCTGGACAACTTCATCGTTATAAATGAGGAAAGCAGAAGACCCCTGCTGCTTCAGAATTTCCGGCCCTAATTTGTTTCTTGCCGCCTGGTCATCAACAAAACGTTTACCGCTTCTGTTCACCAAAATGCCACCGTTGTTTCTAATGGCTTGGGTAATCATAATTGTCGTGCCCGCTGCCGCATTAGGATGGATTTGGACTCGTTCGAGGTGGTTGATCTGTGCTCCCGCGTTTCCTCCCAGCTGTAAGCCGTCACCATGCGAACCAGGCTGTGCTGTCGTGATAATGCCGTCGAATTGAGGATTATTCTGTGCGACTAATTTGCCATTGTTGGCATAACTTCCGGTGGCCAAAATAACTACTTTAGCGTTGATTTGATAGAGGCCTGAGTGTTTGCCTTTTACTAAGACTCCGGTGACAGTTCCATCAGCATTCTGCACAAGCTTGACTACTTTTGAATTGACTCGAACATCTGCTCCGGACTTCATCAAAGCTGGCTCCATAACTTCCACCATGTAACGTCCGATGCCTCCTGTCTTCGTATAGAGCTGGCGGGGATGTGTCGTTCCTCCGGTTTTGCCTTTCTGCAGATCCAGATGACCGCCCAGGTCTTCAAACCACTTATAAGCATCTAAAGATTGCTCTCCAAGCGTTTGGATCAATGCTTTATCGTTTTGCTGCTTGCCGAGCTTTAAGGAATCCTTTACGAAGGTTTCTACATCATCGTTTACACCAGCTTCTTTTTGCTGAGGTGAACCTACGACATTCATGCCGCCTGTTGCTAACAAGGACGAGCCGCCTAAGACCGGCATCTTTTCCAAAACGACGACATTTTTACCCACTTTTCTTAATTCGATTGCGGCAACCATGCCGGCTCCGCCACCACCTACAATGACGACATCCGTTGTTTCCTCATGATTCGGAACCGCATTCTTGTAATAAGACAAGTCTTCGGGGACAAACGGAACCTTGGCTCTGCCAAACTTCATGGGCATATTAAAGATATGACAGTTATTGCAATATGCAAAGCTTGCGGTATGGCCTTGATGGCATGTCGTGCAGCTGTCTATTGACAAGTGCCCTTGGTGCGCAGAAATAGCCAAGCCGTTTGACTTGTCTTTCTCTCCCATTTGAAGGTAGCTGCCGTGACAAGACTGACAATTCTTATCTATCTCTCTTTCCGAATCCGAGACTGTCCCCGACGGATGACAAGTATTGCAGGATGCATTTACTTTTTGAGCATGGAAGCCTGCTAAATAATCCGCTTTGACGCCGTTTGTATACAACTGCTGTCCCGACATTTCATTCATAGAAGATGCAAAAGCTCCGCTCATGGAAAGCAGAAGTGAAACAGCAACTGAGGTTAACTGAAAGTATGCAGTCATGATCTCTCCTTTGGGTTATATCCATGAGTGTATTTAACTTACAAAATAATTAAAATTGATATATTTTCATTTATCACATAAATATTTTTTATGGATATTATCAATCGCCTTCCTGAGCTCCGGGTCTTTCATATCGCAGCCGAAAATCTCAGCATGACTTCTGCCGCAAAACAGCTTTTCCTCACTCAGCCGGCGGTCAGCCACACGATTAAAGAACTGGAGAAACAATACGGCCATAAGTTATTCATTAGAGCCAATAGAAAAATCAGACTCACTTCTCAAGGTGAATTTTTATCCCAGCTCTGTGAAAAAATATTTGAGACTGTTCGGTCTCAGCAGATCAAATTAGATGAACACTTTAAGGTCAATAAAGGAGAGTTGAAGTTCAGTGCAACGCAGACGATTGTCAAATATTCTCTTATGTCCGCCATAAAAGAGTTTCATTTTTCAAACCCGGAGGCAGTATTTAAAGTCCAGTCGAGTTCTAAATTAGAAACTTATCGCTTGGTTTCTTCGGGTGCAGTGGAATTCGGATTCGTGACCACACCCCTTCCAGTTGGTGCCTTAAGCGCCGGCCTTAAATATCAAAAGCTCTTTGATATTGAGGATGTCTTCATCGGTAATTCGGATCGTTACGGCGACTTAAGCAGAAAGCTGACTTTTGATGATGTTTGCAAAAGTTCTCTCATTACCTTGGGGAAGAATTCTCTCTCACACCGATACCAAAAGGAATTTTTCGAACGCAACAATTACCCCTTAACCCCCGACATTGAGTGTGACAATTTGGATTTGGTAGTCGAGTTTGTAGAGGCAGGTCTCGGTATCGGGTGGATTACGGAAGCCGTTCTTATCGATGCCATCCAGAAAGAACGAAAAATTAAGAAGCTCGATTTCGCGACCCCTCTTCCGAGACGAGAAATCGGCATCATTTCCAAAGCTGACAAAGAACTCTCTTATTTGGCAGAAAAATTTGTAGACTTGGTCAAGAGCCTCAAAGGAAGTTAAGAAACGTGAACAACTCAAAATCCCTGTGGCTGATACTCGCCTCATTTTTCTTTTCATTAATGACCGTTACGACAAAAGCGGCCGGGGCAAGCTATCAGTTCTATGACTTGATGTTGTCTAAGTACGTTCTCGTCTCTGTATTGCTCTTTATTCTCCTGAGGATAAAAAAGATTTCTTTAATACCTCAGAATCCGTTACCACTGGGAGGTCGATGTGCCTGCGGAGTTTTGACAGCAGCAGCGAACATCTATCTCATCACCTGTCTGCCAGCATCCGTGGCGCAATGCTTTAACTACACGGCTTCATTTTGGATAGTCTTATTTTTGTTTATCTTTCTTCTTTCTCAAAACAAGCGAGTTCCGTTTTTTGCTCTGCTCCCCGTGATTTCGGGGTTTGCGGGCATTTTGTATATGGTTAGCCCCCAAAAAACAAATATCCCCTTTTACGTTTTATTCATTGCCATCGGATACGGACTGTTTTCCGGTGCGGCTTCTCTGTTCTTAAAGCGACTTGGAACCTTAGAAGAACCGACTTTAAGAGTAGCTTTTTATTTTTCTTTGGCCTGTTCAATATTCTCAGGGATCTTACGAGCTTGTAATGGCGGTGTTGGATTAACAACCCTCCTCACGGATCCGCTGATTTGGCTCACTGTAATCTTTGCCCTTCTCTATCAGGTTACTAAGACATATGCGTGGCAATTCGGCAATCCTTTCATCAACTCCGTCTTTCTTTTTCTTGGTATGCCGTTTGTCGTTGTGCTGTCAAAAGCGATCTTGAGTGAGAACCTTCTTCCTCATCAATGGATCGGAATGACGATCATCCTTGTGAGCGCCTCCTTTTGTTACTACATAAGAAAAAACCTCAAATCATAGTTATATCTTTTAGAGTAAGTTTGCTTACCTGAGTATAAAGTTCATCGACCTTAATTTTGCGTCCTCCACAAAAACAGAAATTATAATATAAATCATACTCCCTATTTATCTTCTATCTTGTATAATTCTGATAAAGAAAAATTAGTTATTTACTATTTTAGTAGTAACTAGAAAACGACCCTTCAATCCCTTCTCAATATTAATCTTTTATGAAAATATTTCTCAATAAAATTCGACAGATAGTTAGAGGCAAACTAGAAATAAAAAGAGAGTCTACCAATTCATACAAGCCCCCTTTTGGGTTCTCTATACCTGAAATTCCTCTAAGGAAAGATATTCATCCCAGAGACTATTCCTCTATTTCTTCATTCTTAAATGAGAAATCCCCGAGTTTTTCATGCCCAGTATGCGGTTTTAATCGTCTCTTCGCATCCACTTTAAATCCAAATGGTATGACCCCAGTTCTCCACGAATCAACTAAAGTCGAGCCAGCAAAGAACAATAAAGGGATATTAGAAGGATTTTTACCTAATCAAAAACAAAGAGCCAGACCAAAAGTTGAATATATTTGCCCAAACTGTGGATACGTAATGTCTTTTGATTACTTAACGATCATTGCAAACATGGAAAATAATAATGAATAATCAAATAGAAGAAAACGGTTATTATTATAAAAATCAACCAAGAGGCATAAGAAATTTCTCTGATTACATATTTTTTTGTGATGAATCCGGCGATCAAGGACTAAATAATAAAGGCAATAAAATATTCTTATTGAATTTTTGTATCTTTAATAAAGATGATTATTTAGAATTTTCTAAAAATTTAAAAGCGTTGAAGCTTAAATATTTTAATGATGATGTTTTCGTATTTCATGATAGTGAACTGACAAAAAGAAGATATCATAAAGAAAAATTAAAACGAAATAAAAACACTGAAGAAGCTCTACTTTCTCTAGAAGATGAAGATGTCCCGTGCTTATTAGAAGATATTGAGAAGTTAATAGACACCACACCATTTAAGATATTGGCCGTGGTAGTAGATAAACGAACGAATGAAAATCTGAGCCATATCGATGCGATTCTTAAACAAAGCAAAAGAAGCCTCTACCAAGAATGTTTAAAAAAGGGGCTTGAAGCTCTCCACCGATTCCTTTGTGGGTGCAACATGGAAACAAGTTCGACTCACCTCGTCATGGAGGAAATTGGGAACAACGAGAGTGAGAAATGGCGTGCCTTGGCATACGAAGTCTCCATTAATAACAGCAACGAATTATCCCTTCCTTTTCCAATCCATTTAAAAATAATAAAAAAAGAACTCAACAATGAAGGTTTACAACTTGCAGACCTCACAGCAAAAAACGTGGGCCAATTGTTTTTAGATCCAAATGAACCGAACAGAACATTTGAAATCTTAAATCGTAAGCTCCTCAAGGATTCGAATGGAAAAAGTATAGGATTGCTGGAATTTTAAAAAATTAAAGCGCCGGCCTGCCACTAGGACATGTTCCGGCGCCCGCCACTTGGACGCATTTCTCAGAGTTTCCACTCTGCATTCCGATGGGTTCCCACAACTTGTATGAGCATCCTCCCACCGTCTGACTTAATTATAACCTACGTTATTTTTTTATTAAAGAATAATGTAACCATTATTCCCTAACCGACTCTTGCTTGCGCATCTAGATATCTCAAAAAATATCTTTAATTAAAATGAATGATATCTGACCATATCTACTTTTTAGATGTGTTGATAACTTCTTCCTTGTACATGATTTCCAAGGATGAATAATTGCATTCACCAATTCCTTCGCAATAGCTCCTGTATACCTCTTTATTTTCCTCAGCAGTAACTGTAAGGTTCTCCAAACTATACAGTTGGGCTTCTTCCATTGTTGTTTGGCTTCTTGAGATTTTTAAAAAGTCATCGTCTGTTGCCGAGTAACCACTGGGGTTTCATATCCTCTCTCCAGTTTGTAGCACAACTGAGTTGAGAAAACTCGGTGCGCTTCTTCAACACAAAAAGACCGTGAAAAAGAAAGAGAGTAAGACACTTCCGTAACTTCTTGATTCTTTGTAAATATTGTTTCGAGAAGGAATTTTCTCAAAAGCAATGCGTAATAACTTAAATAAAGGTCAAATTCAATATAGTCATTATCCCTGAAGTCTCCGATATCCCTCAACAAGTCAACTAGTAAATTGTCATAACCCTCAAAGATGTTGTAAAAATGAGCACTTTCCGCCCTTGGTTTTTCTTCTAGCGAAGATTCGAGGACAATCTGGAGGGAATGTTTTAAGTGATGCGGCTGCATCTTGATCGTGTTTGAAATGATTGCAAAGCTCATTTGTCAACAAAAAGAAAACTTTATATTTTGAAAACCATGGTAACGCCTCGATTTCAGGCACAGAAAATAATTCTCTGAAGGAATCAAGCTCCAAGATAGACTTCTTTTTGACTATTAAGGCAGAATTTGGAAGCAGTTCTATTACCTTGCAAATGCAAACAATATCTCACACTCTCTTTACTGACTGAAATAAGTGATATGTTTTTTGATGAATCTTTACTCTCTTATCCATTCTGGAAATGCCAGCTTTCTCTCCGATCACTTCTTTGATTAATACTTCTGATAAATCGTATATTAAAGTTAGCGAATCATTTATGAATTGAATTTCGCCAATGATTTCAGAAGGCTGGTTTAAAATTCCGGAGCCGTAAGAGCTCAGTGCTTTGACAAACAAGAAAGTTTGAAGGGTTTTGCATTCTTCATTTAGAGCATTAATGGGTATTGTTGGGAGAGTTACCCTTGAGTTCCTCTCCACGTTGATTCCAAACAAATCCAAGCTTATTGTAAGTAGAGCATGCTGCGATTCTAAGAGAAGAAAGAGGTCTTTCTTTATTTCTGGATAATAGTTGGATACGTCAATGCTAGAAAGAGCAATTTCAATTTTTTCAGAAGGAAATTCCGCGGGCAATGTCAAGGCAACGGCCTTTGCTCTTTCCTTGTCTTCACCAAGAGGCTGAGAAAAACTATTATCCTCAAGGGGCAACCCATAAAGTTCTCTTTTCGAATTTTTAAACCATATCCTCCCTTGAAAAACATGACGAGAAAGTCTTTTTTAATTCGTCCATAATGAATTTATCCAGGTCTCGCTTAATTTTTAGAACTCAAAACAAGCTAAAACTTTCTAAGGGTAATCGAAAATCAAAACTACAACCGACCCAATTAGACTAAAAATACCGAGAGCCATTGAGATAATCATTAGTTCATGAAGGAAACATATTCCTAGAGCAGCAGCCATCAGAGGTTCGGTCAAAGCGAGTGTTGAAGCCGCTACAGGTGATGTGTATTTGATACCGTAAGTAAAGCATGGATAGGCAATGCCTGCAGTCACCACACCTAAGCCGAGAGAAACTAAAATGCCGCGAGTGGTAAAAATCCATTCGGTAGGAAAGAAAAATGTCACTGGTAAAAGCAAGACTGAAACGAGCCGCACTTCGGTGATTACGACCGGAGTATGTCCTTCGGGTGCCAATTGCTGCAATGTTCCGGTAACACTGAACAGCAAGCAGCTAACTAACAGGAATAACGGACCAATAAGATTACGCATAGAAGAACCGCTCCGAACCAATAATCAGAATCCTCTGTGCCTTTAGAGGTTGGCGTAAGCCTCTTCCGGGACTTCGCAGAACTGATACATCTCATTCCACCTTTGATGGGAGTCAATTCTTTCATGCAGTTGAAACCAGCGAGCAAATGTATGGAGCTCCTCCCAATGTGAATTTTCTTTATGGACAACCAGATTTCGGCTCCAGGGTTTTCTTTTCCAACCTTTAAGAACCGGTACTAAAGAACCACCCATAAGGTCACGTTTTATGAAAGAAAGAGGCAGGTCGACAGCAATCCCTTCTCCTGAAAGAGCAGAAATATAACCGTTTTGATCACCAACAAATTTCGTTGTTACCTTTCCGGCGCCCTTTTTGCCGAACGCCCCTTCCTTATTGTCTTTTAATTTTCTCAGTTGTCCTGTATAAAAATCATAGATAAAGTCCCCGTAAACGAGATCTTCTGCCTCCGGATAGAAAGGTTTGCGCTTTAATAAAAGCGTATGACCCTGATCATTAAGATCGGAGATTATTTTTGGCTCGCCCCGTTTAGCGAGATAAGCAGGAGAAGCCACTAAAAGTGTGAAACACTGGCCTATAGGAAGAACTGTTAACTCAGATTCTTTCGGTTCGTAAGGCACTAAGGAAATGTCTACTTCCTTATTCATAACCGAAGTGTGGTCCATATCCGGAACCAATTGGATTTCAATATCAGGATATTCAGTATTAAATTTGTTTATCAGGCCAACTACTCCGTGAACAATTGCGCTCGTTGTTAGACCGAATCGGATGAACTTGTCGTTTCGACTGCTTAATTCTTTAGCGACTTCCTCCAATAATTCATCGTGGAGACGAATAATTCGACGGATTAAAGAAAGATTAGTTTTCACAAACCTTGTCGGCTGCATGGGCTTTCTTCTTCGATCAAGGAGGCTGATCCCCAAATCCTCTTCTAAGGCAGCCAATTGTCTGGAAGCCGTAGACAGGTCGCAATCATTTTCAATACAAGCTTGAGTTAAGTTGCCGGTGCGCTCAAGACTCTCCAAGAGTTTCAAATTTAATAAATTATTTTTGGGCTGCATCGGTCAGTCCTCTAACTTGCAAAAGTGCAATATAGGTTGTGTAAAAGCGGTAGGTAGAAAAACTACGGACCACTAATCTGTAAGTGTTCTTCACCTAAGGAGACATTTTATGCAAAGAAGACAATTTTTTAAAATCTCTGCAGGCGTTGCTTTTTCCTTGACATCTATACCTATGACAGCAATCGCAGCAGGAAGTTCGGACGTTCGTTCCAATGTTTTGGTTCTTGGCGGCGGCATGGCCGGACTGTGCGCAGCAATCTCTGCAAAACAAAGCGGAGCTTCGAAAGTTATATTGGTTGAAAAAGGCGGATTTTTAGGCGGCCACTCCATCCTTTCCGGCTCAGGATATTGGATTGGCGGCACTAAGATTCAGAAAAAAGCCGGAATTGATGACTCCCTGGAAATTAACTGGCAAGACTCCCTTGAAAGAGGACTGAAGCTGAATCGTTTTCTGAAGAGAGACTCAGGCGTTGCCCGGTTGGTTTATGAACAAGGTCCAAAGGATCTTGATTGGCTTGAATCTTTAGGCGTCAAGTTTACAGATCAGCCCGCTCAGGCCATAGGCAATCGCAAACGTGTTCATTATTTTGCTCCGGGTTATAGGGTCGGCTCACCGCAAGCCATCAAAGCACTGCAAGAAAAAGCAGAATCACTCGGCGTCGAAATTATCCTGAATACTAAACTTATTTCCCTGATTACTGAAAGTGAAAAACGGAATGCCCGAGTCATCGGTGCAATCGTAGAAAATAACAAGGGAAACAAGTACGCAATCTATGCTGACCATGGTGTAATACTTGCGACCGGTGGTTTTGCCAACGGCAAAGAGATGGTTGAAAAATACCATCCATACTTAAGGGGTGTTAAGTCTCACGGTTCCAAGCTCAATGTCGGAGATGGCATTAAGGCCGCGACTGCTGTCGGAGCAAATGTCATTGTTGAACATTACGGCTTCGGCATGAACATGCTCTTTGTCGGAACGCACAGCAACGTTTCCATCGGACAGCCTTTGGTTGAAGTCCCTTTGATCATCGTCAACAAGAACGGCCAACGCTTCCAGGATGAAACTCGGGGATATCTTGCTGTTAACCACAAGATGGTCGAAAACAAGTTCAAACTCGCTTATTGGATTCTTGACTCCAAGGCTGTTGATAAATACAAAGACACCAGCTTGAAGATTTTCTTCGACAAGCAAAAAGTCGACAAGTTCGACAACTTAAAGGATCTGGCAAAAGCAGAAGGCATCAACTACCAAAACCTTGAAAAGACCGTTAAGGAATACAACGAAGACGTGTTAAAGGGTAAGGACAGATATCAAAACCGCACCAAGCTGCTGGATACGATTGATAAAGGACCTTATTACGCATTTGAATGCGAGCCCCAAATTTACACATCTTATTCGGGACTGGAAATCAACAAGAAGGCTCAAGTCATGACAACGGCCGGCACCCCTATCCCGGGACTGTATGCCGCCGGCGACGTCACAGGCCACTTGGCTTATCAGGCAGGACTTGGCGGCGGCGGGATTTCCGGACTTGTTATGGCGACAGTGTACGGAAGGATTGCCGGTGCAGAGGCAGCAAAGTAGTCTTTGAATCACTAAGTTAGTAATGATTGACCAGTCGGAGAGGCATGGATCTCCGGCTGGTCTGCTATTTGTTTGAAAATCCTAATTATTTGGCTTCTAATCGCTGTTGCTAAAAGATCGTATGAGCCGTTATCTTCGTCTTCTCTAACAGGAATTCGAGCAGTCTATTCTGGCGTCGGAAATCCTGACGCCTTCTTTTGCTGCTTTAGACAAGACTAAAAATAATTCCGGTCGGTTTTGTCAGATTCGATTTTGGCAAGATGTCTCAACTTATTAATTTTCTTGGACACGTCCTCATACTCAACATAGATATCGGTGCCATACTCATCTTCGACAAACTCACATTCCGACTCTTTTGCGATTCGTATTTCAGTTTCGTCCAACAGTGTGAAAACATCATTTGATTGATTTCGTACTTGTAAATCTTTTACAGCTTTTGCCAAAGTTGCGACCGCTGAATCCCAATTGACGAATTTTTGGTTGTAGTAATCATCTAACTCACCCTTAAGATCTCTGACAATTGCTTCTTCTACCCTTCGCCTCCATTCTTCCAATATAAGTCCGTTAAAGGAGGCGTTCCTGACAGGTGCTGTCGAAAGGATTTCGTCTCTTAATTGCCTATCTAATCTCGCGTATTTGCTAACCAGTTTCTTCAGCTGCTGAAGACTGAGTTGGTCAATGAGATCATCTATATCTTTTCCCATGATTGCACCTGTGGTAATCCGCTGACCTCTTAGATTCTTCTATGAAAATCTAAGGTTTTTCAAAATTCGAGCGATAAGTGTAAATGCCATTTAGGGTTCCCATGGCGATAACCCAATTGTTTACCATTGGATTTGGCTCCAACTTTTCATAAAGAAGGATGACAGAAGAATCTCTTTTAACACAATCGCCCCTAAACCATTAGTTATTGCATCAGTTCTTTAACCCGGAAAAAGCAACAGGAATGGTCAAAAGCGAGAAACGAGCATTAAGCCTGCAGAGAATAATCCTGCCGCCCAACAGCACTGCTCCTGTTAACGAACAAAAAGGTCAGCCTGAGCATCCTGAGGTTTGAAGCCTAACGCTTCGTAAACTTTTTGCCTCTTCCTGAACATTCTCTCCAGGATCGGATTTCCCCTGTCCACGGTATCAATTAGGAGGATATGATTCTTGGACGGTGAGCGACGCATTACGCGGCCGATGTACTGTGTGACAACAGCTTTCCAGGAGAATGGAAATGAAAAGATGACGGTGTCCAGCCTTTCCAAGTCAAATCCTTCTCCGATCAACTTTCCGTTGGCTAGCAGTATAAAAGGTTCGTTAGCGGGAAGTTTAGAGATTTTCGAAAGAATTTCCTCTCTTTCCTTGGCCTTCAATCGAGCTTGAAAATTAAAGAAAAGGACATTCTCGTTTATCAACATCTCTTCAAGTTTGTTTTGATGAGCTACTCGTTCCGTCAAAAGGAGGACTTTTCTTCCCTCCTGATACAAAGAAACGGCCTCTTCTACGACGCGCCTTGATCGTTCTTCGTTTTCTGCAAGCATCGAGGCAAGCTGTGCATATGTAGTCTTTTCTGTAAACGGATACAAGAGACCGTCAAACTCTAGAACTCGATAGGTACATTTGGCGGATAAATTCTCTTCGACTCTTATTAGTTCAGGGCCGCACAGAAAGTTGATTATCTTTTCCTTTCCGTCTTTTCTGGCGGGAGTGGCCGATAAGCCGTATCGATATTTAGCAGCAGAGCATGAAACGACTCTTTGATAATTAGGAGAGGCGACATGATGACACTCGTCCACGATAAGCATTCCATAAGACGATAGAAACTGCCTAAGCTCTTCTTCATCCATTCTTTCCACACTTTGAATGGATGCGACGTCTATCTCTTCAGTTCTTTTCCTTTTGGTCCCATACCAAACACCGACTTCTGCACTGCCGACATTGAGTGTTTGGAGTCTTGTTTGCCACTGGCGGACAAGTTCCACTCTATTCACGAGTATCAAAGTTGAAACCTTCCGCTCAGCAATCAAAGCCGCAGCGACGATGGTTTTGCCAAAGCCCGTAGAGGCAATAAGCAGACCTTGGTCTTCGGAAAGGAGCGCCTTCAAGGCTTTCTTCTGCTTTTCCCGAAGTTTAAGATCAAGCTTGATGAAAACTTTCGTTCCGGCTACCCTCCTATCTCTCAAATCAAAAGAAATATCGTTTTCTTCTAAGAGATCTATCACTTCGGTTAAGACGCCTCTCGGGAGACTGAAATAATCTCGATTGAACGGCTCAGCCATTGTCAAAAACCGAGGCGTTCGTCCGACAAACTTGTTTAGAGCTTGCAGTTGATAAAACATCGGATTGTGGAATGTGACGAACTTAGTCAGGGCATTCTTTAGGCCGACAGTTAAATCTGACAGACGGAAATAGATCTTATCGAAGACATCTATTGTGATATTCTCGGCCGCAGCCTTTAACTTTGGACGGAACTTTGCGGATTCCCAAGGAAGGCCATTTTCTGCTGTAACGTTTCCTGATTCATCTACACAGTAATTCTCCAACCATTCCGAAAGTTCCTCAGCGGAAAGTTTGCGAACCGTTCTCAGCAGCTGCCATTGATCCTTTATGGGTTGCAGACTTTTATCCACAAAGACTGAAGCATTAGGACGCCGCTTCTTTTGAAGCGGAAGTGCGACAAGATTGCCTAGCTGATTCGTACCCAATACGTCTTGGCAGGGAATGATACGATCGAAGGAAGACAAAGAGACCTCCGTTCTGATCTGATTCTGAATCAGAGTAATTAGTGAATCGCAGAGAAGTCTTGCGTCTTTTGCAGAAACCAAGCCCTCGAAGAAAATCCAGATATGTATGCCCTTTCCTGAACGTGATATTTCAGGATAAGCCGGAATGCCCAATTTCTCAGCACACTCAAGAATGGCCTTGGCATCATTTCTCCAATCATCCTCGTCCAAATCAATGACAGCGAAAGGACAATATCGACCATTCACGAGCGGATAGGTTCCAACCGTTTTGTTTCCTAAAAGGTGCTGTTCAACGTCTTTTGGTGTGAACGGTTTGTAACGTTTATCGGGGCAGTTTTTGCAGAGCGAATACGGTCTCTGGCATTCGCCGGAACGTTTGATGCAAATCGGAGAATATCCGGCCTTTTGCGGATCGTAGAAGGATTCCCATCGTTCAGCAAAGGTGTCGCCTCTTCCTTTGAACAAGTCATAGAAAAGCGAAATCTTTTGCTGCGGCGTTAATGGTGCGGAATCGGAAGGTTTCTCTTGATCCGTATCTTTGGGTATTTCATGCGCAAAAGGAAGATTAAGAGAGGGTGTTTTCTGAGTTAGGACAGAGATTTCTTTTTCAATCTTCGACAACTCTTCTCGAAGTCGGTCCCTTTGAAAGATTAGATCAGCAAGTTTGCGCACTTCTATCTCCTTTCTCGAAGATTTCTCCTCTCATCTTAAAGAAAAAATCACCGTGAGTTCATATAGTTATAGAAAAAGATTGACTGAGCGCATTACCGTTTGATAACGGAAGGATTTGTTGGAAATCAGACCTCATCTTCCTGAATATGAAAAGTTAGACCTAAGGAATTACAACAATACCTAAATAGAGATCTCCGTTTCTTCCGGCTGTAGTTAGGATTTAAAGAAGAAAGACCTTAAGGGCGCTTCCCTTGAGAAAGACTTCTGTTACGTTATAGGAGATAAAATCTCTCTATACGCAACACTAAATTTCCAAAAGAGAATTTAACCATCACAGTCGCAAAGAACATCATGCTTATTGAGTTTGAGTTATCAAACTTTCTCTCTTATGAAGAGATGGCCACTTTTTCCATGGTCGCGGGAAAAGAGAGGACAAACAGCAAAACATTGGCATCGGTTCCTAAGTTCAGACTGAAACTGCTTCCCTTGGCTGCCATCTATGGGGCCAATGCTTCAGGCAAAAGCAATCTCATCAACGCGTTGGATTTCCTTAAGACATTGGTAACAACGCCAAAGCTTAAGGGAAAAATTCCACCGCGGAATTTTTACTTTTCCGAGGATAAAAATCCGATCTCCAAATTTGAGATTTCAATCCTTGTCAACGAGCTGATCTATGAATTCAAAATTGCATGCAACGAAGATGAAATCTTGTATGAGGAACTAATTGAAAGGAACAGCCGTAGCGAAAAGACTCTGTATCTTCGAGAGAAGGACAAGGTTCAGATAAATCCGAGTATTAATTCTCACGACGCCATTCAGTGCATCGCTGATCGTTCTCCGGATCGTACCATCCCGCTTCTCACGACTTTGAGTTCAATGAAATTCAAACCATTTGAAGAAGTTTTCAGATGGTTCTCTGAGGAACTTAAAGTCATTTATCCGGATTCTTTTCTGGTTTCTTACGATTTAGATGTCGGTGGGAATGGTTCGTGGAACAGCCTATTGTCTGAAGTTCTGAAAAACACCGATACTGGAATATCAGCCCTTGTTTCCACTCCTGTTTCAGAGTCAGCCTTACGTCTATCTCCTTATGAGCGAAACGAACTACTTTCAACTGTTTGCTGTCGCGGAAGCCAACTCATCCGAAAAACCAGCGGCGGACGGATATTGGCACATTACAAAGACGGAGATTTAGCTTTCTGCAGGCTCAGTGCAGTACATGAAATATCAGGCAAAGAATACTTGATTCCTTTAGAAGAGGAATCCACCGGCGCAAGGAAAATTATTGACCTTGCTCCGACCATCAACGATCTTTTGCTCAGCAAGAAGAACTGCGTTTATGTCATTGACGGAATCGACCATGGATTACACACGGAAATCAATTATTGGCTCGTGAGAAGATTCTTGGAGAATGTAAGCTCAAATACTAGGAAGCAGCTTGTCTTTACCTCCCATGATACCAACCTACTTCGGCGAGCCGGTCTTCGCAGAGATGAGATTTGGTTCGTGGAGCGGCGGCAAGACTTCTCTTCGCAACTGGTGAATGCCGTCGAGTTTGAAGGGTTAAGGAATGATTCAAGTTTGCAGAAACTTTATGAGGAAGGAAGATTTGGAGGCTCTCCGAAACTTTAGATCCAATTAAAGCGCCCTTCTTTGGATAACTTCTTATTTAACAGTTTCCTCTCTTCCATGCCAGTCGGAGAGAGTTAGAGGAATGTTTTCGTCAGAAGAGGCGCTAAATAAGTTTTCTTTAGTTCTCTCTTACCCAAAAAGAATTTTAGGTCGGATTTTGTCAGACAGTCTTTTTCCAATTTTTCTTTCAGCAATCTGAATGTACAGACATAATCCGCAGCTTGGAATAATTTATAGTCCTTGGGTGATACTTTGTTAAAGACCACATTGTTCAGATAAATTGGAAGCACAGAAGCCAATATTTTTGTTAATTCAGTCTGTCCGTTGTCATAATAGACCTTGACAACATTAAAAGAGTGAAAAAAAGAAGTGCGTTGCTGCAAAAATTGCGAGATCTGACGAGATAAATCCGAAATTAATTTCATCGGGTCATTTATATATTTTTTATCCACCAAAAAACATACAAAAGAAACATCTACATGCCTTAGAAAAGCAACAAAGGCGTTTAATATTCTTTTTCGCTCTTGAATTAGCAAGGGATTATATGGAGGCTCTCTCCTAAGAATCGGGCCCGTATGGACAACGTGGTCGATGTTTAAGTTATCTAATTTCTGATCAAGAACTGAGATCTGACTTGAGATATCAACAGCTTGATCGTGGAATACGAAAGATACGATGTAATACCGGCAATGAGGTTCAAAATTCCCAAAATCACCCGATTCATCAATAAAAGTACTCAGTTCTTTCATAAATCGAGTAGGGTTTCGCTGAGTTCTAGCGAACACCCTCTCACACCACCGCCCGTACCGATCTGGTAGGCCAAGTCACCTTGGTTTTACGGCGGTTTCTCA
>NZ_DBMALT010000012.1:0-66944 GCF_057870745.1 Parasutterella sp.
CAGCGTTCAATCTGAGCCAGGATCAAACTCTATTGTTTAATCTTGTTTTGTCGCTCGAATTACTCTTGCTTGGTGTTTGACGGAGTATTTTCTACTCCTTCTTCTCCAATAAGATCGAGCAATTTAAAATTTGCAGGTTTACTGCAGACTTCTTAGTGCCCGCTCTTATCGGTCGTCGATAAATTTTTAAAGATCATTTCGGCTTTCGCCGCCGCTCAGTTTCGTGAGTGAAGAATTGAAATTTTACTCGTTTAAAATTTTCTGTCAAGCGACTGAATAACTTCAAATGTAAAACTTCGTTTCCGTCTGTCGTTGCTGCGTTGTGCACCAGCGACAGGACGTGCATCTTAACGAAACAATTCTATGTGCGCAAGTTGAGCACAGCTTACAAATGTTTCTAATTGTTGTATGTTTTATGCAACCTATCTTTTATTTTGAGCTTCCAAGGCCAAACCTTTTAAGACTAGATTTGTATTGATATGAGCTCTCGGCATATGATCCACTGCACACTGATGCAGCGCTTCATAGCTCTCAATTCCGCCTCCGGTCAATACAACGATAACCGGGGCATGATCGCTTTTCTTTTTAAGTTTTTCTATTGCGTTTTTAATCAGTCCTATTTGGCATTCGATAATGCCTGTGGTCACTGCGTCCTCTGTGTTTTTAGGAAAATCCACCAATTCTCCTGAGCTCACGTTCAACGCAGGAATTCTTTCCTGCAGGGACTTGAACATGACATCGATTCCCGGGGCAATCCTTCCGCCAAGAAATACGTAGCGATCTCTTTCGAAATTTATTTCATCCACAGTTGTCGCGGTTCCAAATTGAACCAATACTATGGAGTTGCCAAAGTATTGAGAAGCTGCCCCAAGCGCCGCAAACCAACGATCAGCACCTAATCTGGAAGGACTGTCGTATTCGTTAATCATAGTTAACGGACCTTCAAATTTTTCTTCTGCCCTCAGCCAATGAACCTTGCCGCCTTTGCAATTGACTAATTCTTCAAACTGAGTTGCCAGTGGCTGTTGAGCAACAGAGCAAGCCCAAGCTTCTTCGAAAGGTAATCTGCTCAAATCCGAGACCAAAACCGAGCTCAACTGTGTTTTGCTGTCGTGCAGGTACGCTCTGGGCTTCTCCATGTTTTCCAGGGAAGACCATTTCAATGCCGAATTACCGATATCTACGAGAATATTCGTCATAGCCTTAGCGAAGCCTCTCCGATACAAAATGCCTTTTGTTGGTTACCGTCCTGCAAAAGAATACGCCCCTTTTTGTCAATTCCCATGTTCTGTCCCTCGGAAACTATTTTTTCTCCTTCGATAAGCCTTAATTTCCTGCCTTTATAAAGATCGGAGTGATTCCACTCTTTAATTTCCTCTGCTGAGAATTCCTCCGGAAGACTTCGTACCGCACGAATGATTTCTTCAAATGCGCATGACAGAATCAGGCTTCGAACTCGCTCTAACTCTTCAGGCTCAATATGCTTAAACAGAGAGCCAACCGGCGAATTTATATTTCTGACAACTTCCGGATCCGTTGCCAGGTTAATCCCTACACCGATGATCAAATAAGCCATACCTTTTTTCTGGATGACTTCCGTCAAGATTCCGGCTGTCTTACCTCCGAAGCAATAAAGATCGTTAGGCCATTTAATTTTTACTTCTTCCTTAGCTGCAGCAGATAGGACCTTTCTAAGTTTTAGGGCGATATAAGGACTAAGAAGTGCCAATCTCTCCGATTCTTCCTCAAAACCAATCAGCAGCGAGAATTTAAGACTTGCCGGCGAATCCATCCATTTCCGTCCCTTTGTTCCTTTTCCCGCTGTCTGTCTTTGTGCCACGACAAGAATCGGCTGAGCCAAACTGCTTGCTTCCCGCTTTACGAGTTTTTTTAAGTATTCGTTTGTCGAATCAATCTCGTCGAAAACCTGTAGCAAGCATTCTTTTTTTATCTTTTCGACACACTCTGTCTCTAAATAATCTTTCATAAAAGAAATTAGCGGTTATATTCATAAAACAAGAAATATAAGTCCCTCTTATCCCAACTGAAGCGATAGAAAATGAGGAGCCTTACCTATTGCCATGCTTAGAAAATTCAAACAATACACAGCAAAACTCTTTGTTTCTCTGCTCCTGTTCGTGCCATTACTAAACGGTGCTTCAGCAAGTTCCGACAACTTATCGTACGATGTGTTAAGTCAGCAGTTTATACAAGCACCGGCCGACTTTCTTGTCCCTTTCTCGAAAAAGCTATATAGCTTTTGTTTAGCAAAACAAATATTGGAGAAGGTGGAAAGCAAAAAAACAGAACTTAACAGCACAATCACAATTACCCCGGAAGTCCTCGCCGGACATCAATCTTCAAAAGGAATCTTGCTGGGTGCTGATAAAGAAATATCAATAAAAGAACTATTAAGAGCATTGATCTTTTTACAAGCCCCTGAAGCGAACAAAATCGCGCTTCACTGGTTGGAAACGCTCTCAGACAAAAAAGATGAACCAGCTAAAGCATCAGAACCTGAAAAAAAGATAAATGGAAAATCTCTGCTTGAAGATGTCGGCTTTGTCATCAGAAACCTGCCGAAAGAAGTTGGGCAAATAACTGATCAAACGGTAGAGATTCAGGAAAAAAACTTTCCCTCAAATATCCGAATCAGTCATTCTGAAAAATCCGACTTACTCTTTATTTTAGATAATTCATCAAAGGTCGCTTTAGGAGCAGCCATTGTTGCAAGTCGTCTGAGAGAAAACAATCTCAGAATCGTTCTCTGTCTGGTTCACGACTCGGATTCAAACGCCCTGTTTCCTGAAATTGCACAAGCCTTAGTCAGCTCCGTTAACCATTTTGAAACCGCAAAAGTTTTCACTGAAGGCAAACCGGTGACCGTCATTCCTATCATTGACGGTGAACAACAGAACATAGCTTTGGCCCCAAAGCAAGATGTTTTCATCACTGTTTCCTCAGATGAGTTAAAAAAACAAAAAACACCTAAAGTGGAAATGATTATTGAAAGAAAAGAGCTCATTAAGGCTCCGGTAACGACGAATGAACCTTTGGCAAGAATTAATATCAAGCTTGGTGACAGGGTTCTTAAAACTGTACCTCTTTATGCCGTGGCTGATGTGGCAGAAAAAAAGAGCAAACTGTCCGATATTTATAAAACCTTTAAACAGATTATCGAGTAAATAATGGCTGAACAAGATAAGAAAGATCTGCCGGAAGAACTTCCGGCCCCTTTATTGCAATTTCCGTGTGAATTCCCGATGAAAGTTGTCGGCCAAAGAACTGATGATTTTGCCCAGCAAATTGTGGCGATTATTGAAAAACACGCCCCGGACTTTAACGCCTCAGAAGTGGAAATGAAGGTTTCCGGAAAGGGAAATTATCTCTCTCTGGGATTTTTGGTGAATGCAACTTCTCAGGACATGCTGGACGACCTCTACCGCAGTTTGACTGCCCATCCGCTTGTTAAGTTTGTCCTCTAGAAAAATTGGTTATTAAAGATTTGGGTCAGGTCGATTATTTGACTGTTTGGCAGGAAATGATCGACTTCACAAAAAAACGCGATCAAACCACTGAAGACGAATTCTGGATCTGCGAACACCCGCCGGTTTTCACACTTGGAACCAGTTTAAAAAATAATACCTTTCCCATCAGAGGGATACCTTGTATTCACACAGACCGCGGAGGAAAGATCACCTACCATGGCCCGGGACAGTTAGTCGGTTACCCGCTGCTTGATCTTAGAAAAAATCATCTTTATCCGAAAGAACTCCTTAACCTTATCAATCAGACAGTTCTCTCAGTCATGAGAGAGTTTGGGGTCGAGGGAGTTTTGGTCGCCGGAGCTCCGGGGATATACGTTTCTAAATCGGGCGGTGCCGGTCAATTTCAAAACCTGGCTAAGATTTGTTCAATCGGCCTTAAAATCTCCGGCCATAGCTCCTATCATGGTTTTGCGCTCAACGTCAGTGCAAATCTTGAACCCTTTTCTTACATCAACCCATGCGGTTATGAAGGATTAAGGATCGTAAACTTAAACAAATTTGCGCAAAACGCCACTTTAGAATCTACAAAAAAAGTTTTAATAGAGAAAATTAAGGAACAGTTCTGTGAAAAGCGTTGTTAAAAAAGAAATCCGTCCTCACTCCTTTGCTGCATGGATGGCCTTCATGCGGCCGAAAACCTTTTGGATCGCTGCCGCTCCCGTCTGTGTCGGTACGGCTTTTGCCGGAGCATTAGCCGGCACGTGGAACCTATGGATTTTCCTTTTCACATTGCTTGGCGCCGTTTCCATTCAGGCCATGTCCAACATGGTAAACGACTATGCTTACAACCTTAAAAAAGCAGAAAACGGTACACGCGTTGGTTTGCCGAGAGCTACGACCGAAGGCTGGATCTCTATGTCCGCAGCAAAGAAAATGGTCGGCTTTTCTATTGTTGTTTGCTCCCTGTTCGGTATTCTCTTGATCGTCATTGGCGGCCTTCCGATCGCTTGTATTGCAGTACTTTCGCTTATCTGCGGCTTTTGCTATATGGGCGGCCCGAAACCTATCGCTTACACGCCTTTCGGAGAATTTTTAGTTTTAGTTTTTTACGGTCTTTTCGCAGTCAGCGGAACTTACTGGCTTCAAACGCATAGTTTTAACTGGCTCACTTTAGTTCCGGGCCTTAGCCTCGGGTTAATCGGAGCGGCTATCTTATTCGTTAATAATTATCGGGATTTGGACCATGACAGATCTGTCGGCCGCTATACGTTGGTAGCTGCATGCGGTCGAAAACTTGCCAACACGCTTTATATGCTGATGATTTTCCTGCCCTTTGTTTTTATTGGCTGGATGGTACCGCTGAATCAGCATTATTGGCCGTTCCTTTTTGTTCTCATGGCCCTTCCCAGAGCCAGCTTCCTGCCTCATCTTTTAAAAACCAGCCCTCAGGAGAAAATCACGATGGTTATGTTCAAGACAATCCAGCTTGAACTGTTCTTCGGCTTCTTATTAACGCTTTCCGGCATAGCCGTTGCCTTCCTCTCCTGGCCTTCTACACAATTAGCCGCTAATTTGTTTGTCTCTCCCTTCTGACGTATGGACCATTCGGACTTCAACAAAAACCGAGAAGTTTTAAAAATTAAAAACTACAAGGAGTTCGTCTCTCAAGAAAAGCTTAAAAAACCTGAATGGCTGAAAATCAAAATTTCTCCCAATAGGCAAACGATAAAAGAGGTAAGGAATCTTCTCGCTTCCAACACCCTAACGACCGTTTGCGAGCAGGCTTGCTGTCCGAATCTGGGAGAATGTTTTAACGGTAAGCGCGCAACCTTCCTAATCATGGGGAATATTTGCACCCGCCGATGCCCTTTCTGCGATATAGCGCATGGCTACCCCGATCCTCTTGATCCGGACGAGCCTAAACGGCTAGCTGAGGCTGCAAAAACTCTAGGGCTTAAATATGTGGTCATTACCAGTGTCGACCGGGATGACCTAAAAGACGGAGGAGCTTCGCATTTTGCGAAATGCGTTCACGAGCTAAGAAAGCAAGAGGGCGTAAAAGTTGAAATCCTTGTTCCGGATTTTCGCGGAAGAGTAGAACGAGCAATTGATGAACTTCTTTCTGCACCGCCCGACGTCTTTAATCACAACATTGAGACGGTTCCAAGACTTTATAAGGAAGCGCGGCCGGGAGGTAATTACCTTCATTCACTAAATTTATTAAAAACATGGAGTGAGCGCTCACCTTCCATTCCGACAAAAAGCGGCCTTATGGTAGGTCTCGGAGAAACAGATGATGAAGTATTCGAAGTGATGAAAGAACTTCGGGAACACGGCGTTTCAATGCTCACTATCGGTCAATATTTGGCGCCAAGTAAGTACCACATCCCAGTAAAACGCTATGTCGCTCCGGAGACTTTTTCTAAGTTTGCTGAAACAGCTAAGAATATGGGGTTCCTCAGCTGTTTCAGCGGACCTCTGATTAGATCGAGCTACAGCGCCTTTGAACAGGCACTGGAAGCCTCTACTCTTTCATTGAAAAAGACAGAACATCCTCAAAGTTAGGAATATTCCAAATCGCCTCGGAGAGGGCGTCCTTTTGCTCTCTCCAGTGACGCGCATCCTGCTCGGAATAATTACCTTTCTTGATCGCTCTTCCCGTTTGTACGAACTCTTCCGGAAGAACACCCGGTTTAAGGGCACAACAAAGCGTTCTAGAGCCCACAGTAATCTCAAAATACATGTGACCATAGACACCCTCAGGGGTCCCTTCCGGTGCGTTCTCAAGGACTTCATAAGCCTTTCTCGTGACAGCCCTTGTGGTCATCTCCACGGCGTCCCTCAGACCGGGTCCCGGGAAAGCCGTTTTGAAGGTAATTTCTTTTCTTTCAGGAATACGACCATCCGTCAGCTTATTTAAAGCAAATCGGAGCAATCTGTAGCCTAAAGAAAGTCCCCCGATGCTGTCTCGTCCATGGTATAGAACACAAGCCTCAAAAGGAATATCCAAGCGGACTCCGTCGTCGTATACAGATATAACTTCAGTCATTATTTCAACGCGGTAGGCAGCACAATTTCTTTAATGTTGACGTCTTTTGCCATCATGCCGTTCTCTCTTAGGAATTTCTGGTCGGCAGCCAATTCATCTAAGTCCTTCTGAGTCAAAGTGTCATAAAAGTGGCTTCCATCAGCTAAGTTCTCAGCAGTCTTGACAGAAATTCCGTGCTCTTTAGCGCCGATTTCGAGGGCTTCCTGCTTGTGATCTTTGATCCACTGATGAGCTTCTCTGTTGACCTTAACCAATCTTTCAACGAGCTGAGGATGTTCCTTAGCAAATTTTCCGCTGACCGTGAAAACGAGATTCGGCTGAATCAGTCCCTGAGCAGTTGCAATCGTCTTTGCGCCGCCTTCATTAGCTTTATAAATGCCGCTTGCTGCTAACAATGCAGCATCGGCTTTTCCAGCCATCATTGCCGTCATTCCTTTCGGAATGTCCATATTGATAAAGTTCACATCCTTAGGATCAATACCTTTGCTGGTAAGGGCTGCAACAAGTGTCTGGTGAAGAACCGTGCCTTTAGGACCTACAACCGTCTTCCCCTTCAAATCTTCAATTTTCATTTGAGGTCCGGGTTTACCTACGATCGCAAACAAACTCGTCGGATGAGCCACACCGGTTGCAATACGAATCGGATTACCGGCTGCATTCGCCATAAGAATAGAAGCAGTATTCATTGCTGCGCTGGCATCCAGAGAGCCGGCCGCCATCGCTTGTGTCTGTTTAGCGCCGGAAGTGATGTCGTGCCACTTGACCTTAATGCCGTCTTTTGCGAATTCTTTCTCCATCATCTGATTGTGCTTCATCACGATGTTCTGGAGATTAAACGGTGCCTTTACATAAGCGATATTAATTTCCTGCACATCAGCAGCATTAACACAAGCACCAAGACCAAGTCCGAATAAACAAGCTAATAATGTTTTTTTCATTTCAGTTATCTAAGTTAAGTAAGAAAAAAATTAAATAAAGTTTGCTGGAATGGAAGTAAATTCTGGTCTCCAAAGCGGCGCGGCTTTGGTAAGGCAATATTCACCTCTTGTTTGACTTTTCCTTCTTCTAAAAATACGGTTTTATCGCTCAGCAAGACCGCCTCATTCACATCATGAGTGATCAGTACCATAGTCATACCAAGCTCATCCTGAATCTTAGAGAAGTCCATTTGAAGACGACTGCGAGTCATAAAATCCAAAGCGCTAAAGGGTTCATCCAAGAGCAGCAAATCCGGTTTTGCAATAATTCCTCGAGCTAACCCAACTCGCTGAGCCATGCCCCCTGATAGCTCGGAGGGATACAGCGCTTCTACTTCAGGCAAGCGCACAAGCTCAAGAACTTCTCTAATTCTTTGCTTGCGTTCTTCTTCCGGCAGGTGACGAATAGCCAATGAAAGGTTTTCCTCCACCGTCTTCCAAGGTAAAAGACGAGGATCCTGAAAAACCAAGGAAAGTTTCGGGCTGCTGACAGGACGTCCTGCTTCGTCAAAAAAGGAGATCTCCCCGGCATCGCGTTCTTCCAAGCCGGAGATCACTTTTAATAGCGTTGTTTTTCCACAACCGCTTTTTCCTAACACGGCCGTCAACTTTCCGGGCTCAAGATTCAAGGAAAAATCTTTAAGCGGAGATACTACTCTCCCTCTAGACTGAAAGGACTTACAAATCCCTTTTAGTGTGACACCCGTTACCATTTGCTTTTCATCCACGGAGTCAGACGTTTTCCAAACAGTTGAAATAATTGGTCTCCCAAAACTCCCAGAACGGCAATGCAAAGAATGCCCACAAAAACTTTATCAGTTCGAGACATTTCACTCGCATCTCCGATGAGATATCCAAGACCGGAACTTGCCGCGATTAATTCTGCACCGACCAAAGCTCTCCAAGAATAACCAAAACCCAGTCTCAGGCCTGTAAAAATATTAGGAAGGGACGCCGGAAACTCGATGTGTTTAAAACGTTCCATCCGGTTGAGCCTAAGCATGAAAGCAAGCTCTTTATAGGACTTATCGATTTGCTTAAAACCCGAGAATACATTTAAATAAATCGGAAAAAAGCTCGCTAGAAACACAATAGAGAGCTTTGCCGCCTCTCCGATTCCGAGCCAAAGAATCAAAAGCGGAATAAGTGAGAGCGGAGGTATAAAACGAAGGGCCTCCAATAACAGCTTTGCTCTTTTCTCAGATGCAGGCGAATAATAAAAGAAATACGCCAGAGGGATCGCAACGAGCATTGCAAGGAAAAATCCTCCGAATACTCTGCCCGCACTGGCTGCTATATGTTTCCAGAGCTCACCGCAGACGAGAAGCTCAACAAAACTACTCCAGACCTTTTCCGGCGACGGCAGCAGAAACTCGGGAAACAAGCCAAAATGTGAAACAGCTCCCCATACCAGCAAAAGAATAGCCGGCACCTCAATAAGATTTAGAAAGTTTTTCACCTTTGAGAGCCCCCTTGAAAGGCTCATTATAACTAAATTTAATGAGAATAATTATTATTTACACTTTATAACTTAACAGGCGAGACGGATACTTCCTCAGTGGCTCCCTCTTCCGAGGTGAGCTTGCCGTTTTCTTCAGTCGTTCCTTCGGTAACTTCCGCAGCTTCATTCTGCTGAAGTTTTGAGTCAATCAGCTGTCTTTTTTCCAACTCTTCGGGAGTGATAATCGTGAAAAGACGAACTACCTGAACAACGCCCGGCACTCTCGAAGCAATCTTGGAAATGATTTCGGCTTCTGTTTGAGTGACTGTTCCCAGCAGATAACAAATTCCTCTATCGACAACTACTTTTATAGAGGTTAAGGTTACTTGTTTGTTATCCAGAAGAGCCGCTCTGACCTTACTTGCTGTAATGGAATCATTCATCCTTGTCGTCAGAGAAGAATTAGCCTGCACAGCGAGCTCGTTATATACCTTATTGACCTCATTAATAGACTTCACGATTTCAGTGGCTTTCTGCTTACTGGCTTCGGAGTCTATTTCACCGCTCAACAGAACATTTCCCTCATAGGAAGTTGTGGTGATATGACTGGAGGCAAAATTTGTCTGACTGAGGTGCATGGCTGACTTTGCTTCGATAACGCCATCGTTTGCCACCGCCCCGGCACTTCTCCTATCCGCGGCAACGGAAACTCCTGTGACAGCTGCTGATCCAATTAATACCGGCGCGCAAGCAGTCGACATCAAAAGGGAAGAAGTAACAAACAACAAAATAGCGATACGAGAAGGTTTCATTTTGGACCGTTACTGTTTAGTTAGTAGGGCAGTTCGCCTGCATCTGCTCCATTTTACTTATGAAACTTCGATTTTCATGAGTTTAGAAGTCGCTCACCTCTTAATTTATTGAAAAATTTTTCCAAAACGCCAACTCAGACAAGTTATCAACAGAGTTATTAACAAGATAACTATTTGTTTATTTATTATTATTTTAAAAATTGAACAAAATTTTTAAACACAATTGAGTTTAAGCCGTTTGAGTAGCTAATCTTTGTAGTTATTCACGCTATAAAACAATCAATACACAATATCCTTTATTAATCTATTAATGAAATGTGTATTAATAGAGTTTCAGAAAAATGTTAATAAGTTAAATTTATCTAATGTATTCAGTAAATTAAATAAGCGATAACTTAGTTCAAAATTCCCAAACAGCCAGTAAATTTATGTGGACAAATCGAGCTCCCTGCGTTTCATTATCTCTTTTTCCACGTCTTTTCCACAAAACTCAAAAAGATTCGCGATTGTTTTGTTCATAAATAACCAGTTTCTTTCACTAAATCCGGAAAGTTGAGTTTTTAACGCTGTTAGCAAAGCACCAACTTAATTCTTATATTAATTATTAATAGATATAGTATTAATAGCTTAAGAAATTATTGTTGATAACCTATATTTGTCTTTTATAAACAAATAATTATGTTGTTGATAAAGGGCGATAAAACCTGATGACTACTAACTAAGAGCAGTTAACAAGATAGACCCTCTCGTTTTTATTCACAACTAAAGCCAGAAGTTATTCACAATTTTTCCCAAAAAGAAGGTTCAGATTTGATCAAGCAATTGATTGGGTTGTAAGGTTGTTTTAGAGAAATTAGTTTGATGCCGCTTTTGAATAAGAGCCAAAACAGCCAGACCTTCACAGGCCGAGGCCAATGAAGGAGTTTTTTGGAAGGAATATTAAAAAAAAACGAGTTAAATCGAAGTTTAATTCGGTGCAAATAGTTAGTTATAAGAGTTAAAGCCAACTTTAATTATTTAGATTTAAAAGAAAAGGCCGGCATAGCCGACCTTCATGAAGCGAAACTAGAGACTAGGTATCGATATTTCCCGCTAACAAGGCGTTGTCCTCGATAAATCTTCTTCTCGGTTCAACCTCATCTCCCATTAATTTTGTGAAGACTTGGTCTGCCGCAATGGCGTCTTCAATTCTCACCTTAAGAAGGCTGCGTTTGGTAGGATCCATTGTGGTTTCTTCCAGCTCTTCAGCCTTCATCTCACCAAGCCCTTTATAGCGTTGCATCTTTTTAACGCCGGCTTTGCCGATCTTCAGAATGAACGAAATGGCTTCGCTGAAGTTGGAGATTGGCTGAATGGTTTCCTTGTTGTTCGTCGTTCGTACTAAGCAGGCACCCTCATGCAGCAGGTTCTTAAAGGTAACGGATGCAGCTGTCAAAGTCAGATAATCCGGCGTTTCAATGAAAGCCGGTGTAATTCTGCTTTCGATGATATTGCCAAAATGAGTGCGTTTAACAATAATCGTCGGAATGTTTTCTTCTACAGCGTAGCCGAGAGAAATCGCCGGATCAGTTATCTTAGCAACCAGCTTCTCAATTGAATCAGCAGCTGCTTTGTCTGAAGATAAGTCAATCGTTGCGCCTGCAGCAATTGCTGTAAGGACGCTGGCATCAACAAAGCGAGAGAACTTAGAAATAATATTCTGGGCGTCGCTGTAGGCTAAGAAGTATTCCTTCAGTTTGTCGCCGGAAATTCCCTGTTTGTTCTCAAAGGCTTCTTTAGAAACGTAAAGATTAGTTCCTGTAATGCCCTGATCTACGAGGAATGTATAAAGTTCTTTATCGTCTTTGATGTATTTCGTCTTCTGACCGTATTCAACTTTGTACAGCGGAGGCTGAGCGATATAAACATGACCTCCTTCAATGAGTTTCGGCATTTGACGATAGAAAAGCGTCAGCAGCAGAGTACGGATATGCGCACCGTCCACGTCAGCATCCGTCATGATGATGACACGGTCGTAACGCAGTTTATCCAGATCAAATTCATCACCGATACTGGTACCTAGGGCTGCGATTAAGGTTGCAATCTGCTCACTGGAAATCAGTTTCTCGATTCGTGCTTTTTCAACGTTAAGGACCTTTCCTCGCAAAGGCAGGATAGCCTGGAAAGAACGGTCACGACCCTGTTTTGCAGAGCCGCCGGCGGAGTCACCCTCCACGAGGAAGACTTCGCAGAGAGAGCGGTCTCTTTCCGAACAATCAGCCAATTTACCGGGAAGGCCTGCCGAGCCAAGCAGACCTTTTCTGCGTGTTGTTTCTCTGGCTTTTCGTGCTGCTTCTCTGGCACGGGCAGCGTCCATAATCTTTTCGCAGATGATTCTTGCGTCTTTAGGATTTTCTTGGAGGTAGCTTTCCAAAGCGGTTCTGACTACTTGCTCTACTGCAGGGCGGGCTTCGGAGGAGACCAATTTATCCTTTGTCTGAGAACTGAATTTCGGTTCAGGCATTTTCAGCGATAAAACGCAGGTTAAGCCTTCGCGAATATCCTCACCGGTGAGGTCGATCTTCTCTTTCTTTGCAAATTCAGATTCCTCAATATAACGTTTGATGACAGCTGTCATCGCACTTCTTAAACCGTTGACATGCGTTCCGCCGTCTTTTTGAGGAATATTGTTTGTGTATGCGAGGAAATTTTCCGTGTAGCCGTCGGTCCACTGCATGGCGACTTCGACGTTGATGTTTTCCTCCGGATTCACTGTAACTGTCTTGTTGGTATAAAAACAGTTGTCATGGATTTTTGTTTTGTCTCTGTTAATAAAATCGACAAAACCGCTCACACCTCCGGCGAATTGGAAAACTTCGTCTTTTCCTTTTCTTAAGTCTGCCAAGTGGATCTTGACACCGTTGTTGAGGAAAGAGAGTTCTCTAAGGCGTGAGGAAAGAACTTCGTAGTGGAAATCAACGGTACCGAAAATTTCCGCATCCGGTAAAAATTGGACTTCGGTGCCGCGTCGATCGGTAGCTCCGCTGACGTGCATCGGAGAGATTTCAACCGGGCCGGTGGGAGTCTGAACTTTCTCAGTGAGTCTGTCCTGAAGAACACCTTTTTTGAAGTTTAAGTAGTGCTCTACCCCTTCTCTGCGTACAGTGAGCTTTAACCAGGAAGAAAGAGCGTTAACGCAAGATACGCCTACGCCGTGGAGGCCTCCGGAAACTTTATAGCTGTTTTGGTTGAATTTTCCGCCTGCATGGAGCTCTGTAAGAGCGATTTCAGCCGCACTTCTTTTTGGTTCGTGCTTGTCGCTCATTTTTACATCGGTCGGAATACCACGTCCGTTATCAACGACGGTGATGGACTCATCGCGATTGATGGTGACGTTAATGTGATCAGCATAACCCGCCAAGGCTTCATCGATCGAATTATCGACGACCTCAAAGACAAGGTGATGAAGTCCTGTTCCGTCAGACGTATCGCCGATGTACATGCCGGGACGCTTACGAACAGCCTCCAGACCTTCTAATACCTGAATTGCGTCCTCTCCGTAGCTTTCTTCGGCAGAGTAATTCTTGTCTTGCATTTCACTCATTATTTGGCTTACCTAATATTCTGACCGTGAATTCAAAGTTAAATTTTCATGGGCATCACGACAAACTTGAAGTTGTCGTTATCCGGCATTCTGATTAAAGCCGGATTTTTCTGTTCGCCCAGAGAAATTCTGACTGAGTCGTTCTTCAATACATTCAAAACTTCGATGAGGTAGGCGACATTAAAACCGATTTCAATCGGAGAGCCACTGTATTCAACGGAGATTTCGTCTTCGGCTTCCTCCATGTCCGCATTGTTGGCAGCGACATTAAGGTGGCCCGGTGTAAGGTTCCAGCGGACTCCCATAAGTTTGTCGGCTGTTAAAGTTGCGACTCTCTGGAGTGAGCTCAATAATTCCTGACGTCCGACTCTGAATTCTTTTTCATTGTGTTCGGGAATGACTCGCTGATAGTCCGGGTAACGGCCTTCAACAAGCTTGGACAATATCTCAATGCCGACGAATTTAAATTTAATCTGGCGTTCGGAAATGTAGACCTCAATGGGATCTTGAGAGTCGGGAATCAGACGAACGAGTTCTTTAACCGTCTTTCTCGGCAAAATAGCATCAAGTTTCTTATCTGCTGTTTTTTCCGCTTCAACATCACAAAGTGCGAGTCTGTGACCGTCGGTTGCAACGCCTCTCACTTTATTGTTTTCTGCACAGATATAAACGCCGTTCAAGAAGTAACGGACATTGTTGACTGCACAGGCAAAAGAGACCATGTTCAGGAGATATTTGAAACGAAGGCAGCTCATCGTAAAAGCATGTTCCAAATCTACTTCAGTAATGACTGGGAACTCTTCTGCGCTGATTGTTTGGAGTTCGAACTTACTCTTACCGGAGCTCAGGACTACGTGATCACCTTTCTTTGAGAAAGAAAGCGGATTGGTGTCGGGAAGCGTCGCCAGAATATCCGTCAGCTTTCTTGCTGAAATCGTCGTAGACATTTCTGAATTTTCTTCACCTATTTCCGCAACAGTCAGGATTTGGAGATCGAGGTCGTTTGCGACTAAGGTTACCTGCTTGCCTTTTTGAACAAACAAGATGTTCGAAAGGACCGGCAAAGGCTGTTTTCTCTGTACAACACCGCTTACTGCCTGAATAGGCTTAAAGATATTTTCTTTTTTGGAGTTAATGAATACAGAGGTTCCGGCCGTTTTATCAATGCCTTCACTTGCGGCAGCAGGTCCGTTTTCTAACTTAGTTTCATTCATTATCGATCTCCGTTAGTTCCAGTTTTTTAAATCTTGTTCAATCAAATGAAGCGTGTGATTCAGCTCTTGATTCTGAGCACGTTCCTTTGTGATTTTCTTAACAGCATATAAAACGGTAGCGTGGTCTCTTCCGCCGAATGCGTATCCGATCTCAATAAGACTCTTCTGAGTCAGCTCTTTTGCCAGATACATCGCTATTTGGCGCGCATATGCGACATTGGCCACTCTTCTCTTTGAGTGCATATCCGCAATTTTGATACTGAAATGCTCAGCAGTGGACTGCTGAATATTTTCAATTGAGATACGCCCTGTCCCTGTAATTCCCTGCAGAGCCTCTTTGGCAAGCTCCTCAGTGATAGGTTTTTTAAAGACTTCCGCCCGCATAATCACGCTATTAAGAGCACCCTCGAGCTCTCTAATATTCGTGTTTAAACGAGTAGCAATAAGGTAAGCAACTTCTAACGGAAGTTTGACGCCCTGTTGTTTGGCCTTCTGTAAAAGAATCGCGGCTCTTAATTCAAACTCGGCGGGCTCAATGGAGACGGATAGACCGGCTCCGAATCTTGAAATCAAACGCTCATCAAAGTCAGATAACTGGCGGGCATAGGTATCGCAGGTCAGAATGATCTGCTTGTTTTTTGGAAGCAGCGCTTCAAAAATATTAAAGAGACGCTGCTGTGTTCCGCCGCGCTTGCATAAAAACTGGACGTCGTCGATCAGAAGAGCATCGAGATTTCTGTATTTATTGTCAAACTTTTGAATCTTCTCGTCAGAGTAGCGGCCGCCAGCAGACAGAGAAACGACCTCATTAATAAAGCGGTTCGCTGAGATGCACAAAAGATTGGTGTTCGGATTGTCCTCGAGGATCTTTCGGCCGACCGCGTGCATCAGGTGCGTTTTTCCTAAACCGACGCCGCCATAAATAAATAAGGGATTGCAGCGCTCGCCGGGAAATTCCGCAACTAACATTGCCGAACTTCTTGCGACACGATTAGCGTTTCCGATCACAAAAGTGTCAAAAGTCAGACCGGAGTGAAGACCGCACTTGGTCGCAATTTCGTCAATGGACTTAGGAGCTTTTTCCTCTTCCGGGAGAGTATTGGCAGGCCCGGGCAAAGGCTCGGAAATCATCGCGCCTTTGTTGGGGTCTTTCACCGTTATTTTAAGTTTTATCTCACGGCCGCAGATTTCGGAGGCTTTTTCCTCAATATCTTTTTCATACTGCGCCTTGATGAATTTACTATGGGGAACAGAGGGTACACTAATATTAATAATGTCAGGCTCGCTGTCCTCAGTGAATTCAACCTTTCCAAACCACGGAACGAAGACTTCTTCAGGAATAGTATTCTTGAGAAAGGCTAACACCGACTTCCAAACTTCACGCATTTAAGTTTCCGAGAATAACTTGTCGACTCTAAGTCTATTTTCAAACTAAACGATCATTGTACCTTATTTGGCCTTCTCTCCTACTAAGATAATAGGGGTATAGCAGGCACAGATAAAAAGGCGCTAAACACCGTCTAAAACGCCTTGAGCCCCGATTGCGTAATTTTTAAGACAGAACTGCTTACGAATAAGAAGAGCGCTCAAAAGGAAGGGCTTCATAAAAAGCCGTAACAAAATAATTTCTTTTAATTTGACAAGTTACGTTCTAATGAAGTCTAATATGTGGTTTCTCAAATTAGGGGATCGGTCCCCTAAAAGCATTAGTAATTTTAGTTTTTGCGGCCGTTCGCCTGGCCGATTTAAAAGGAATAAAAATGGCAACAAAACGTACATACCAGCCTTCTAAGGTTAAACGTGCTCGTACACACGGTTTCCTCGTTCGCAGCCGCACTCGCGGCGGCCGTAAGGTGCTTGCTGCTCGTCGTCGCAAAGGACGTCACGTTTTAGCTCTTTAATCCTTAAGGATTATTCAAATTAACGATGGCGTTAGGGGGCTGGGCTAATTCTTTTCCTCAAAAAGCAAAAATCAAGAAGTCTCAGGATTTTTTGACCGTTTTAAAAGCAAGAGGGAAAGGAGTCGTTAGACTTTCTGGACAATGGTTCGAGTTGAAGGCAGTCCTTACCCAAGGAAAAGTCTCCTCAAGATTCGGTCTTACGGTCGGAAAACATTTTTCTAAGCGTTCAGTAGACCGAAATCTGGTGAAAAGAATATTGAGGGAAGCCATTAGGCACTCGGTTCTTACTCATCCCGCTGAGTCCCCTTCCGCACTCCAAAGCCGAACATTCGTTCTCCGCTTAAAAAAGAAAGTTCCGGTGCCTGCAGAAGGCGCCTGTCTAAACTCTCTTAAAAAAGAATTATCGGAGGATGCGAACCGACTGTTGAGCCAGTTAGAGGCAAGAATTCAGGTTCTTGATCAAGGAAAAAAAGATGATTAAAAATCTCTGTCTTTTCATGATCAGGGGTTACCAGTTTCTTTTTTCGCCTTGGGTTGGCCACAACTGTCGGTTTCTTCCTACCTGTTCTCAATATTCCTATACATCCATACAGCGATTCGGTGCCCTCCGAGGAGTTTGGCTCACGTTTTTCCGAATTCTCCGCTGCAATCCCTTCGGGGGAAGCGGAATTGACGAAGTTCCTGACAAATTCAAGTGGAATTGTTGGTGCCGGGATTGTTGGGATCAGGAATCTCAGGCGTATTTTTTTCAATCTAAATTAGAGAAATCAAATCATGGGAAGTGATATTCAAAGAGCCCTCCTATGGATTCTTTTCGGTCTTTCCGCCTTTATGCTGTACGACCGTTGGGAAGTCTACAACGGCCGCCCGTCTTTCTTCGGGGCTGAAACCCAGCAGGTTGCGACGACGGAAGCACCTAAGAATGAGGCAGCCCTTCCGAGCCAGTCGCAGACAGCATCTCTGCCTGCTGAAGCTAAAACAGCAGTGAAGGCTGAGCCGATTCAGGTTGAAACAGACCTCCTCAAGCTTTCCTTTGATCCAGAAGGTGCCGTCATCATCGGTTCTGCACTTCGAAAAGAAAAACAGACCATTCCTTGGACGGATACCGGCCTTGTCGGCATGATTCTCGGAAACAAGGCTGAAACGCCTGCTGATGTGGTTCTTTTTACGGAACAAAAAGGAAGAACTTATTTAGCGCAGACCGGTTTAATCGGCGGTCCTTACCCGACTCATAAGACTCAATTTAAATTAGTCCCCGGTCCGCTCAAGATGGCTGACGGTCAGGACAATCTCACCGTTAAGTTTGAAGGCGAATCCGGCGGTGTTAAAGTCATTAAGAGCTTCACGTTCGAACGCGGTCATTACGGCATCAAAGTTTCTCATGAAGTGGTTAATAACACGGCATCCGAGATCAAGCCGTCTGTTTACTATCAGCTGACTCGCGACGGTGAAAAGCCTGAAGGCGAAAGCACCATGGTCAACGCCTATACCGGTGCCGCTGTTTACACCGATAAGGATAAGTTCCAGAAGGTCAGTTTCTCTGACATTGCCGACGGGGATAAAGATTTCCAGGCAAAAGCAGATAACGGCTGGATTGCCATGATTCAGCACTACTTCGTCTCTGCTTGGGTTCCGACACAAGGCGTAGAACGTGAAAACTACACGAATACGGTAGGCGAGAAGCTTTATGCCGTAGGAAGCATCCAGCAGATGGATACGATTGCGCCTAACTCCTCTAAGACAATCGAAGCAACGCTCTACTCCGGTCCTCAGGATCAGACCCGTCTTGATGCTATTGCTCCGGGGCTGTCCTTAGTTGTGGATTACGGCTGGCTCACTTTCTTAGCTAAACCGATTTACTGGCTTCTTTCCTTCCTTTACGGAATTGTCGGTAACTGGGGCTGGGCGATTGTTCTGCTGACCTGTATCGTTAAGGCCATTCTCTATCCGCTCTCCTTGGCCGGCTACCGCTCTATGGCTAAGATGAAAGATCTCGGTCCGCGTATGAAAGCGCTTAAAGAGAAATACGGCGACGACAAGCAGCGTCTTAACATGGCAATGATGGAGATGTACAAGACAGAGAAGATCAATCCTGTCGGCGGCTGCCTCCCGATTGCATTGCAGCTTCCCGTCTTCTTAGCCTTGTACTGGGTGCTTCTGGCTTCTGTTGAACTGAGAGATGCTCCTTGGATTTTCTGGGTTACTGACTTGGCAGCTCCCGATCCTTGGTTCATTCTTCCGATTCTTATGATCATCACGATGGTCATTCAGTTCAAACTGAACCCGACCCCTCCTGATCCTGTCCAGGCAAAAATGATGGCCATTATGCCGTTTGTCTTCGGTATTATGTTTATCTTCTTTGCCTCCGGTTTGGTCCTTTACTGGCTTGTCAACAATATCTTGTCGATCATTCAGCAATATGTTGTGAACAAACAAATAGAGGCAGACAGAATAAAACGGCAGTCTAACTAATAAAAATCGGGTCCTTCTCTCTGAGTCGGACCCGAAATTTTTTTTGCGCCACTTTTGGTTTTATTTTTTTTGCCAATAAACCAAAAGCAGAATCGGCCAGACCCAAACACTGATGATCCAAAGAATTAAGGAGACAGCGGTCACAGGTTTGGTCGAATTTCGGGTAATGAAACAAAGTATTCCTGCACCGAGCACAGACCATGCAAGGATTAAAATGTAGGCCGTTGCTCGGGCAGTGTAAGAGTCACCGATGAAGCTGCCTACCCAGGCGGCGATCGGGAGTGCGATTAGGACAGCGATTGCGGCTCCGACTAGACGGGACAATTCGTTGTTATTCTGCTTCAAACTCATTCTTAGGTATCTAAATGTCTTTAGTGAAAACTTCACCAATCATAGCAATAGCAACCGGAAACGGAAACGCGGGTGTTGGTATCGTTAGAATCTCCGGCGAGGAAGAAGACGTCAAAGCTCTTTTCCAGAAGATGTTCCCGGGAAAAGAAATAAAACCTCGCTACGCAGAATTGCTTCCAATCAGAGACACTCAGGGTCAAATATTGGATACCGGAATTGTGATTTATTTTCGGGCCCCCTTTTCTTATACGGGAGAATCTGTACTTGAACTGCAGGTTCACGGAGGCAGAGTTCTTCTTAACTGGATTGTTCAGGAAGTGCTTATCTTCGGGAAAGAATTCGGCTTGAGACAGGCTCTGCCCGGTGAGTTTACGGAGCGCGCTTTTTTGAATGGGAAAATTGACCTAGTTCAAGCTGAGGCTGTAGCAGATCTTATCGAAGCAAATTCCCGTAACGCCGCAAAAGCAGCATCTCGTTCTCTAACCGGAGAGTTTTCTAATAAGGTTAATGCATTAAATGATGCGTTAATTAATCTTCGAGTTGAAGTTGAAGCTATTTTAGATTTTCCTGAAGAAGAAATTGATTTCTTGTCTGAATACCAGAGTCAGGAGAAATTAGAGGATATTCAGAATAGATTAGAGAGCGTTCTGGATTCCGCGCGTCAGGGCGAGATCTTGCGAGACGGTCTGAGAGTTGCTCTCGTTGGCGAGACCAATGTTGGCAAGTCCAGTCTTTTGAACTATTTAGCAGGCGAAGAAATTGCTATTGTTTCTGATATTGCCGGTACTACTAGAGATAAGATTCAAACTGACTTAATTATTTCCGGAGTTCCTTTCCACTTCGTAGATACGGCCGGTATTCGTGAAACAGAAGATCGAATTGAACAGATTGGTATCGAAAGGACGAAGCAGGAGATATCCAAAGCAGATGTTATTTTAGAAATTCGAGATATTAGAGATCAGCAAAATAAGAATAAAGACTCGATGCAAACAGCTCTGAAAATGATTAAAGGGAAAGATGTTCCTATCATTACTGTTTTGAATAAAGTCGATCTTATCTCAACTCCTCTTCCGAACACAAAAGATGTTTCACGTGGAACGATCATTGAAACCTCAGCTGTCACCGGAAAAGGGATGCAGGAATTGAAATCCGAACTTCTGAAACTGGCAGGTTTTTCAGAAAATCAGTCAATCTATATGGCTCGAGAGCGTCATATCCATAACCTGCTTAATGTAAAAGAATCGTTAAAGAGAGCCGCTTCTTACCTTAACTCAACTAGCCCTCAATTGGAGTTATTTGCAGAAGAATTAAGAGGAGCTTCCGATGAGCTGGGAGAAATTACCGGGAAGATTTCTTCTGACGATCTTTTAGGAAAAATCTTTAGTGGTTTTTGTATTGGCAAGTAAGCTGTTTCACGTGGAACAAAAAGATGAGTTATTGTTATCCAAATGAATACGAAGTAATTGTTGTTGGCGGAGGAAATGCCGGAATTGAAGCGGCAGCCGCCTGCGCAAGAATGAAAGCTAAAACGCTTTTAGTAACCCATAATTTGGACAATTTGGGCCAGCAATCTTGCAATCCATCTATTGGGGGCATCGGAAAAAGCCATTTAGTTAAAGAAGTTGATGCCTTAGATGGTTTAATCGCAAAAGCTACGGATTTTTCCGGTATTCAATTTAGGGTTTTAAATGCGTCTAAAGGTGCAGCCGTTCGCGCTACGAGAGCACAAATTGATCGGCGTCTCTATAAATATCAGATGCGGACAAGAATCGAAGCAATAGAAAATTTGTCTTTGATTGAGGAAGCTGTTGACGCCCTGCTTCTTGAAAACGGGAAAGTTGCCGGTGTCTATTTACGATCAGGAATCTCGATAAAGGCTAAGGCAGTCGTTTTGTGCGCCGGTACCTTCTTGAACGGTAAAGTATTTATCGGACAAACTTCATACCTTGCCGGCAGATCCGGTGACCCTTCTTCGGTAAATTTAGGAATTAATCTGGCGGAGCTAGGGTTACCTAAAGCTCGTTTGAAGACAGGCACACCTGCGCGATTAGACGGAAGAACAATCGATTTTTCTAAATGTGAAAGGCAGTTGGGCGATTCCGAGCCGGTACCGGTCTTCTCTTACATGGGTTCGCCTGAGGATCATCCGCAGCAAGTGCCTTGTTGGATAACAGATACGAACCAAACGACTCATGACTTTATTAGGAAAGGTTTAGACCGTTCGCCTTTATTTACAGGTGTTATTGAAGGGATAGGTCCTCGTTACTGTCCTTCAATCGAAGACAAAATTCACAAGTTTGCTTCTAAAAATTCTCACCATGTCTTCTTAGAGCCGGAAGGGTTAAATACTTATGAGTATTATCCCAACGGAATTTCAACAAGTTTGCCTTACGACGTTCAGGTGAATTTCATTCATTCCATTAAGGGCTTGGAAAATGTACACATCATAAGACCCGGTTACGCGATTGAATATGATTATTACGATCCTACCCATTTGAAAGACAATCTTGAAAGTAAAGAATTTGATAATTTATTCTTGGCAGGTCAGGTAAACGGTACTACCGGCTACGAAGAGGCCGCGGCCCAAGGCTTGATGGCGGGTATCAATGCAGTTTTAAAAATTAGAGATGAAGAGCCTTTCCTGCTCCGCAGAGATCAAGCTTATCTCGGTGTGATGGTAAATGATTTGATCACCAAAGGCGTGAATGAACCGTACCGTATGTTCACCTCGCGGGCAGAATATAGGCTGAGCCTGAGGGAAGATAACGCAGATGAACGACTTACTGAGATCGGTTATAAGCTTGGAGTTGTGTCAGAAGAGCGCTGGAAATTCTTCCAAGAAAAAAGAGAGCGGTTAGCAAGAGAGACAGAACGTCTTAAAAGTATTTGGGTGAACCCCGGTGTACTGGATAAATTCAGCTTAGAAGAAGTTGTGGGCGCTGAACTTTCTAAGGAATCACAACTCTATGTAATGCTGAAACGACCGGAAGTAGATTATCAAAAACTCAAATTATTGAAGACAAAAGACGGAGAATCGCTGCTGCCTCCGCCCTATCTTTCGGACGAAGACGCTGAAACGCTTACGACTAAAGTTAAGTATTCCGGCTATGAAGACAAACAAAAAGCCGAAGTTCAGAAGAACTTGGAAAAAATAGAGACGGTTATTCCAGAAGATTTTGATTACGATTCTGCAAAGGGCCTGTCGTTTGAAATCACACAAAAATTGAAAAAGATCAAACCGAGAACACTTGGGGAGGCTTTAAATATTTCCGGGGTGACACCTGCGGCGATTTCTATCCTTCTCGTTTATCTGAAACGATACCGAGGAAAGAAGGAGTAAATATGGAAAAGAATCGAGAAGAACTCATCCAAGGATTGGAAAGGCTCGGGATAACAGCCGGTGAAGAAGAGGTTTCAAAGTTGATTTCTTTCTCCGAGCTGTTGCTGAAATGGAATAAAGTTTATAACCTTACAGCGATTCGAGACGAAGGGGACGTAATTAGAAAACATCTGTTGGATTCTTTGACGCTACTTCCTTATTTCAAGTTGTACGGATCAGAAGTAGGTTGCAGAACTTTGGACGTTGGGTGTGGCGGGGGATTACCTGCTATTCCCTTGTCAATCTTCTTGAAAGATTTTGACTTTAATTTAATCGACACGGTTAATAAGAAAATAACTTTTGTCCGACAAGCGGTCATTCAACTGAAACTTCCGAATGTCAATGCTTTTAATGAAAGAGTTGAAAATTTTCATCCATTAAAGCCTTTTAATTTAATTAGTTGCAGAGCATTCTCTTCATTAGCAAGCTTCGTGACGTTAACTGAGCACTTAATTGACGAGAATGGACGATGGCTAGCCATGAAAGGCAAGTATCCGGTCGAGGAAATTAACGAGCTTCCGGCCGGTGTTGGTGTGGAGAAAGTGATAGAGCTGAAAGTTCCTTTCCTGGATACTGAAAGACATCTGATAGTTTTAAAGAAGAAATAAGGAGCTTAAAGTTCGCTTCAATTTTTATTAAGGAAGATGTAACTCAACATCGTCCCTTTATTTGTGAGTTGCAGTGAACAATCGCAGCTCACAAGAAAATGCTAACGCTTAATGAGATTTCAGACTGCGTTCGTCGAACCGGAAATTGTTACTTCGCTTCCTTCCGAAGGAAGTGCATCATAAAAGACGCCCATGCCGATGGGCTGCCCATTGAAATACAGAATATTATTTTGAAAACTCAGACAGTCAGGTGCAGGATTGGTACTTAGACGCGGCTTAGGCTTTACCTGTGGTGTTTTGCACCATGTGGCCGTTCTCGGAAGCATCTTTGCAAATTCTGCATTTGTGAAATCAATGCGCGCTTTAATTTCTTCTTTGTAGGCATCCAAGCCTTTTGTGAGTATGGCATGCATTGAAGGAGGCAAAGATCGATTGCGGAGCATTGTCTCAAGTTCCCTATCAGTGAGGTCGGAGGCCCTAGGGACGTGTGTGAAGCGTGTGATCTTTGCGTGAGGAAGCAGCTTATGGACGTCTTCATACATTCCGCCTAGCCGTCCGACACCTACGGAAATAATTTCCACTTCGTTGTTTAGTGAATGTTTCCTCAGGAAGCTTTGCATCGGCAAAGCCGGCGTGTACCCCCAGACAGGAAAAATCAGGACGATCTTTCGGTAATTGTCCAAATCTATGTTCAACGGTGAGATGGGAGGAAGTTCTCTCTTCTTTCTGTCCTCTCTCGCGTCATAAGCGTTATAAGGCTCCAAGGTTTTAATTTCTGAGATATCGCAGTGCTCTAATTTTTGAAAAATTTCTGTGACTCTCTTAGAGTTTCCCGAGAAACTATAGAAAATCGCTAACTCTTTTTCTTTTGCGCTTAGGACTGCTGCCGGATTAAAAAAAGAAAAACCGGCGAGAATCGTTAATAAGGCGCGACGCGTTATCGATTTCATTATTTCCAGAATTCCTATAGCCTTCCCCTCGCCTCTTTGGATTAGGAGAAGGCGCGAGTCCAGAGTGAGCTTAAATCAGAGAGGAACAAGCACGCTAACCTCACATTCTTGTGGCTTGCTTATTGAGGTCGTTGGTTAATGTCTTGAAGATGTTCTCGAGGCAGACATCAAAGGCGCTCACGGCTCCCGGCATATCGTCTGTTGGCGTGTTCTGTGTTTGGCTGTAGGTTTCATGGAAAACCAGTTTGCCGGAAACGCTTGCCACCACAGAAACTTCCATTTCGACGACAGCTGCAAACGGTTTCTTAACAGCATTGATGAAGAACTTGGAAACAAAGACCGTGAGCTGATAAGCAGGTGTACTGATGGAATTAGGAGAAAGGACAACATTCCATGGTCCACAGTCTTGTATGACTTCGCGTAAGCCGTCTCCGATGAGGTTGCCGGGATTAGATGAAAACCTATTGATGTCTGTGTTGTAGATTCGGTTGTCCTTAATTAACACATAGCAGCGCGTACTGTCATAGGGAGACGCAATCATAGGGGAATTGATGCGCACACTGGAGAGACGGCGTTTCGGTGCTCTGCAGTCCTGAGTGTTTAGATTCGCAAGAAGTGTATAGAGCTTCAGCGGAGGTCTTTCAGGGAGGATTGAGCAGCCGGCTAGTCCGGTTAAAAGTCCTAAAGCAAGAGTTCTTCTCTTCATAAGCGTGCCTATTTATTAACTTGGAAGGGTTCTGCTGTCTTTGGCGCTGGTGCTAAAAACTCAGAGGCGGAACCCGAAATATTGTTCGTAAGATTCTTTAAATTTTGTGCGATCTTACTTAAGTTCATAAGCGTAACCGTTACGTCGTAACCATTGTTAGAAACCATCTGATTTAGATTACGAGATAAGTTTGTCAGGTTGGTTACGAGCTGTTTAGTCTCAGCTTTTTGACTGAGGTTGCCGATTTGCTCAGCAGATTTATCCAGCTGCGCAATGAGTGTGTTCAGCTGGTTGATGTCGAACTGATTGATCTTGTTGTCAGCTTGGTTAAGTAGGTTGGAAAGAGAGCTTCCAAGTTTATTAAAGGAGGACGGATCAATTCCGTTCGCGATCCTCTCAAGATTAGCAATGAGAGATTGGATCACGGGGACGGTTTCCTGGAGATCTTTGTTGATATTTAAAGAATCAAGACTGGCAAGGAAGCCTTTGACATTTTCAACAATTTCATTGCTCAAGCTTGGAGCTGACGGAATGAACAAATACTTAGGTTTCCAATCAAAAGGAACACGATCTGCGGGATATTTCTTCGGATCCAGGAAATCTACAGAGAGATACAAGGAGCCGGTGATGCCCGCAAGCTGTGTTTGGATTCTCAGACCGTGATTAATATAGTCCTGAAGGTGGGATTCAACTTCCTTTCCAGCCAGTTCCATTCTCATTCTTACAACGGCAACAGCTTTGGTCTCAGAAAGAATTTCTTGAGAAGAAGACGGATAGGCTTCCGTCGATAAGAGAATCTCTTGAACCTGTCCGACCTGGATACCTCTAAATTTAACCGGGGCTCCGACTTCTAGTCCGCTGATAGAAAATTGGAAATACGTCTCCATTTCTGCGTACGGCTTTCCAAGGCTCGGGCCGAGAAGTATAAGGATAGAGGCGATTGCCGCTGCAATGGCAGCGACTACAAACAGGCCCAATCTGAAATAATTTGTTTTAACTCCCATTTCTACTCCGCATCAGGTTGAGCATTAAAAAATTGTCTAACCCACGGGTTAGGAGAATTTTTTTGTAAGTCGTTAGGTGCCCCGTCGGCGATGATGGAACGTGTTTTTGGATCAAGCATGATGCATCTGTCTGCGATTCTAAAAATACTTTTCAATTCGTGACTGACAATGACGAAAGTTGCCCCTAGATTGTCGCGAAGTTTGCGTATTGTTTGGTCTAAGTTGGCCGCAGTTATAGGGTCAAGTCCTGCGCTTGGTTCGTCTAATAGAAGAATAGTTGCTCCGAGAGACAGGGCTCTGGCTATGCCGGCTCTCTTGATCATGCCTCCGGAAAGTTCCCCGGGAGTTAAGTTGGCCGAACCGGGCATCTCCATAGCGTTCAGAAGTATTTGTGCAGTCAGGTTTCTGGCTTCTAAGGGTAGTTTTGAAAATTGATCCAACGGGAAACGGACGTTTTCCAAAACAGTTAGAGAACCGAACAAGGCTCCGCTTTGGTACATGATGCCTAAGCTTCGCTGAATTTCAGGAATTTCTTTTCCCGAGTTGATAATACTTTTTCCTCGAATAAGTATGTCTCCGGCCATGGGCGGATTCAAACCGATGATAGTTTTCATCAACGTGGATTTTCCGCAGCCGGACCCTCCCATTATGAAAACAATTTGTTTTTCATAAATATCGAAAGATACATTCTCTAAAAGAATCTTTCCCGGCCAACCCATCGTGAGGTTACGCACACTTATTACGGATTTCTTAGAGGTGTCCATCATATTCCCAACCTGTTAGTCAGAAGAGCTGCAGCACCGTCGATCACGACAATCCAAATAATGCTTTTAACAACGGATTTCGTCGTAGAAGAACCGACGGCAGCTGCACCGGCACCGGTGTTCATACCGCATTGACACCCGATAAGTGCAATTACAAAACCGAAAATTACAGCCTTCACTAACCCGAAAACAATATCGGTCACAGTCACGGATTTAAGTAGCTGTACATAAAACTGTGTATACGTAATGTCGTACATTGCCATGACTAGACCTCCTCCAAGGATCCCTAGGATCGTGGCAAAGACAGACAATAGCGGCACGACAAGGGAGGAAGCGATCAGGCGAGGAACGACTAAAAAGTACATTGGGCTCAGGCCGAAGGTCGTTAATGCATTTAATTCTTCATTAACTTTTTGAGTTCCGAGCTGGGCTGCGAAGGCAGAACCACTTCGACCGGCAAAGAGGATTGCGGTCATAAGAGGCCCCAATTCTCTTGTCATCGCAATTCCGATACCATTGACTACGAAAATAACGGCTCCGAAAATTTGAGCAACTAAGGCCGTTTCAAAAGCGATAATGACGCCCATTAAGAAACCGATAAGGCAGATAATGCCTACGGCTCTGCTGCCGGCCTCATCTGAGACGGAGAGAATTTCTCCGAAACGGATTTGAGACGGATGCAGCAACACGTCTGTCAGAGCGCAGCATGCCGAACCTAAAAAAATGATGCTTTGCTTGGTGGAAGAGGCAGCGTCGTAAAGCCATTTTCCGAGACTGCTTACAACGCCTAGAGATTTTTTCTCGACCGGTTTCGGAGAAAAATTCTTCAGCATTGTGTTGTAAAGCGTTTCAATGCTGGCCGATACGTTGATAAGTTTAAAAGCGTCAGGTCTCGACCGCAGCTCGTATAAGAGTGTCAAACCGGACTCATCACAAAAGGTAAGGTCCGATGCGTCAAAAATAGTCTGTCCTGAACTTTCCGCTCCGAGGACCTGCTCCCATATTTTCACAGAGGTCTCTGCAGTGAGAGACGGCGGGAGTTTGACCGAAAGTTGCTTATCCATCTAGTTAATAGAAATTTAGTTCAGTAGATGCAGAAATTCTAGCCTCCCTGGTATCCATCTCCCTCGGAGAGTGTGTAGATTGGGTTATTCCGGATTCTGATAAGAGTATTCGGTCGCCGCCGTACAAAGGTGAAAAGTTATGTCTGTCATTACTAAAAATTAAACAGCTAAAAACCTTTTTCCCTAATTGGGTAAAATTAAAGAATTTACTAATCGGCTTGAAAAATTTCGGAATATATAGACAACATGGCAAAAATTTACTGTATAGCTAATCAAAAGGGCGGTGTGGGAAAAACGACCACAGCCGTTAACTTAGCTGCTGCGTTGTCTCAGCTGTCTTTTAATGTTTTGTTGGTTGACCTTGATCCACAGGGAAACGCGACGACAGGGAGCGGGCTTGAGAAAAATAATCTTGTTCAATCTGTTTACGAAGTATTGTTGGACAGAGCGGACATAAAGAAAGTGATCACTCACTCCACATCCGGCTACGACATTCTGGGTTCTAATAGAAAGCTTGCCGCAGCCGAGGAAGAATTATTGTCTGCAGCGAGAAAAGAGCTGAGGTTAAAGACGAAGCTGGACGAAGTGTCCGGGCAATATGACGTCATTATCATTGACTGCCCTCCTACACTTTCAATTCTGACAATCAATGCATTTTGTGCGGCAGACGGTCTGATTATTCCGATGACGTGCGAGTACTACTCTCTTGAAGGTGTTTCAGACTTATTGCTGAGTATTCGCGCCGTCCGAGAGCAAGTGAACAGCGGTTTGGTGATTACCGGTCTTTTGAGAGTGAAGTTTGATCCTCGTATTACGCTTCAGCGTGAAGTTAGCGAGCAGCTCTCCGGATATTTCGGGTCATCGGTTTTCTCTTCCGTTATTCCGACAAATGTTCGCCTCGCAGAAGCCCCTAGCTACGGACTTTCAGGGATTCAGTACGACCCCTCATCAAGAGGCGCCGTATCTTATAAAACGTTTGCAGAAGAACTTGTGAAAAAAGACAAGTTAAAGAAACTTCTCAAAAACAGAAAGCGTGAGGGTTGAAGTGGTTGTTAGAAAAGGATTAGGAAAAAATATGGACAGCGTTTTCAGTATGAAAAACGTTGCCGATGTGATAGACAATCCGAAGGTTCCGGAGCCGAAAAGTTCTTTGCCGCTTTCGGCTCTCAAGCCGGGAAAATTTCAGCCGAGAAACGACGTTGAAAATTCCGGCTTGGCCGAGTTAGCACAATCCATTAAACAAAACGGGATCCTAAATCCGATTGTTGTAAGAAAGCTCTCCTCGGACAAGTATGAAATTTTGGCCGGTGAACGACGCTACCAGGCTGCCAAAATAGCAGGGTTGAAAAAAGTCCCGGTAACGATTTTGGACGTGAGCGATAAGCAGGCCATGATCGTTGGCCTTGTCGAAAATCTTCAGAGAAAAGACCTCAATGCTTTGGAAACCGCGGAAGGGATTCAAAGACTCATTGAAGAATTCAAATACAGTCATGAAGGTGTAGCAGAGGCTATCGGCCGTTCCAGACCGATGATATCTAATCTTCTTCGTCTGTTAGGTTTGCCGGAAGCGGTTAAGACCATGCTCAGAGCCGGTGAAATAGAAATGGGTCACGCAAGAGCCCTGCTCTCTCTCCCGGAAGAACAGCAAGTCTGGCTTGCCCAGCAAATCAAAGAAAAAGGACTCTCCGTCCGACAGACTGAGGAATACGTTGCGCGTTATAAAGAAAGGGAAAATACAAGCGAGAATCCCCATAAAACGGTGCAAAAAAGCTCGGAATTTACTAAATTTGAGGATGAGCTTTCAAAAATCCTGAATACACATGTAAAACTTGTATCAAATTCTAAAGGAAGAGGTAACTTACAGATTTCATTTAAAAATGAAAAAGAATTTGCCGCAATTCTTGAACTTTTAAGGTCTCTAAATAATAAATAAAGCTATATTTATTGGAACAAACCCTTCATTCAAACGGATGATAATTGATTGATTCAGTTGCTCATTTTGGCCTAACTCATTAGAATGCATTCGGATTTTTGCTGTCAGGACGGGAAACAAGGAGATTTTTGAGACCATGAAGGCCTTGAGAAGAACTGTTTTCTGGCAAAGCGGAGCCGTCATTCTTTGTGGCCTTGTTTCTTGGGTTGCGGCAGGTTCTGTGGCCGGAATTTCATCCCTCTTGGGCGGTTTGGTTTGTGCGCTCCCTTCAATGCTCGTCGTCTTACTGATGCATTTGTTTCGGAATCAGCAAGCCCATCCGTTAGCAATCTTCTTATACGAATTCATAAAAGTGTCGCTGGTGATCTTAGGATTTTTCAGCGTCGCTTTGTTTTATAAAGAATTAAGCTGGCTGCCATTTATTTTGTCAGCTGGAATAGTTTTACTAAGTCATATTTTTGCTTTGGCAAGCAGGAAATAATTGAAGGAATAAACGAATCATGGCAGGCACGGCTACTGAGTATATTCAGCACCATTTGACGCATTTAAACAACATTGGTGCTAAGCAAGGAAGCATTGTCGACTTCAGCGTTTTTAACTTCGACACCGCTGTTTTCTCTATCCTTATGATGCTGTTGGCAGTTTGGCTCATGTACAGTGCAGCCAAAAAAGCCACAAGCGGAGTCCCGGGTAAGTGGCAGTGCGCAGTTGAAATGCTCGTCGATATGGTTTCGGAACAGGCTAAATCCATTGTTCACGGAGACCGCACGTTTATCGCTCCTTTGGCTCTGACCGTTTTCGTTTGGGTCACCCTGATGAACGCTATCGACCTTATTCCGGTTGACTTGATTCCTGCCATTTGCGGCTGGTTCGGCATTCATTACATGCGTCCTCTGCCTACCGCTGACCTTAACGGTTCTATGGGTATTTCCGTCGGCGTATTGCTGCTGATGATTTACTACGGTATCAAAATTAAGGGACCGGCCGGTTTCGGAAAAGAGCTTTTCACTGCTCCTTTCGGTAACTTCATTCTTCTCTGGCCGTTCAATTTCCTGCTGAATATCATTGAATATTTGGCAAAAACAGTTTCTCTCGGCATGCGACTTTTCGGTAATATGTATGCGGGTGAACTCTTGTTCTTCCTCATTGCGCTCCTCACCGGAATGCTTTGGGAAGGAGAAGTCGGACTTGCTGCTTTCGGTGTACTCGGCCAGTTCTTTGCCGGTCTCTGCTGGTGGTTATTCCATATTCTTATCGTGTTGCTTCAGGCCTTCATTATGATGATGTTGACTCTCGTCTACATTGGTCAGTCTCACGAAGGACACTAATTCTTTTCTTTCTTTTGATTTAAATACGTCATATTAAACAAGGAGTTCGTTATGACAAACGTTGCATATGTTGCATTGGCTTGCGGCCTGATCATTGGCTTTGGTGCCTTCGGTGCCTGTATCGGTATCGCTATCATGGGTAGCAAATACCTCGAAGCTTCTGCTCGTCAGCCTGAGCTTATCAACACACTGCAGACCAAGATGTTCCTTCTGGCCGGTCTTATCGACGCTGCCTTCCTTATCGGTGTCGGTATCGCCATGATGTTTGCCTTTGCTAACCCGTTTGTCGGCTAATAAGCCAACCATCCAACAGGTTTCCATAGACAAACTGCACTCGGACCCCGAGTGCTTAAGGGATTAGAAAATGAACATTAATGCCACATTGTTCGTACAGATGGCCGTGTTCTTCGTCGGTGCCTGGATCACCATGAAGTTCATTTGGCCACCGCTCAATCGAGCAATCGAAGAGCGGCAGAAAAAGATAGCTGACGGCCTTGCCGCAGCTGATCGCGGCGAACATGCTTTGGAAGAAGCCAAGAAAGAAGGCGCTTCTATCGAAGCCGCTGCACGTGCCCAGTCGCAGGTCATCGTGGCCCAGGGCGAAAAGCGTGGCCAAGCCATTATTGAAGAAGCAAAAGCTCAGGCACAGGTTGAGGCCGATAAGATTATCGCCGCTGCTCGTGCTCAGGCTGCTCAGGAAGTTCAGTCTGCCCGTGACGCCTTGAGAGATCAGGTTGCTCAGCTGGCTGTTTCCGGCGCTTCCCAGATTTTGGGTAAGGAAGTCGACGCTTCCGCTCACCAGCAATTGCTTGACCAACTTAAGGCGAAACTGTAATCATGGCAGAGATCTCAACAATTGCACGGCCTTATGCCGAAGCTTTGCTGAAGGCCGTCAAAGAAAGTAAGGAAGAGGGCTTAGCTCAAAAGCTTATTCCCGTCCTCGACACCATTGATGAGATTGTCGCCGACCCGAAGCTTAAAGAACTCGCTAGCGATCCCTCTTTAAGCTCGGATCAGATTTACGAACTTATCAGAGGAATGCTGGATAAGGCCGTTCCGCAAGAAGCTGAGAACCTTCTTAAGTTAGTCATCCAGAACGGCAGAATCGAAGCCCTCCCGCAGATCACTGCACAGTACCGCGAATTACTGAATCACGAAAACAAGGAAGCCGATGTCACCATTGAAACGGCCTTCCCCTTATCGGATGATCAGGTAGCGGACCTTATCAAGGCCTTGGACAAGAAGTTTCCCGGAATTAAGCTCCTGCCGAAAGTCGTGGTCGATAAAGACCTCATCGGCGGCGTGAGAGTCATTGTCGGGGACAAGGTTCTTGATGGAACAGTTAAGGCGCGGCTTGCAGAGATGCAGTCTGCCCTCACAAGTTAATTACGGAGTTGAAAAGCTATGCAACTCAATCCGAGTGAGATTAGCGAGCTGCTGAAGCAGCGAATCGAAGGTATGGGTTTGAACACCAACCTTCGCACTGAAGGTACGGTTGTCTCCGTTACCGACGGTATTTGCCGTGTTCACGGTCTTTCTGACGTGATGCAGGGCGAAATGCTTGAATTCCCGAATAACACATACGGTCTTGCTCTTAACCTTGAAAGAGATTCCGTCGGTGCCGTTATTTTGGGCGACTACACACATATTACCGAAGGCGATATCGTTAAGACTACCGGCCGCATTCTGCAGGTTCCCGTCGGACCCGCATTGAAAGGCCGCGTTGTTAACGCCTTGGGTCAGCCGATTGACGGTAAAGGCCCGATCGAAACAACTGAGTTTGACGTTGTTGAAAAAGTTGCTCCTGGCGTTATTGAACGTCAGTCCGTTAGCCAGCCGGTTCAGACAGGTCTGAAGTCTATTGACTCCATGGTTCCTATCGGCCGCGGCCAGCGTGAGTTGATCATTGGCGACCGACAGACAGGTAAGACTGCTGTAGCTATCGACACGATCATCAACCAGAAAGGCAAAGATCTGACCTGTATCTATGTTGCTATCGGTCAGAAGGCTTCCACGATCGCTAACGTTGTTCGTAAACTCGAAGAATACGGCGCATTGGAATACACCATTGTTGTTGCTGCTTCCGCATCTGAATCTGCTGCTATGCAGTACATTGCACCTTATGCCGGTGCAACAATGGGCGAATACTTCCGCGACCGCGGTGAAGACTCCCTCATCGTCTATGATGACTTGACAAAACAGGCCTGGGCTTATCGTCAGATCTCCCTGCTGCTTCGTCGTCCGCCTGGACGTGAAGCCTACCCTGGCGACGTTTTCTACCTCCACAGCCGTCTGCTCGAAAGAGCCGCTCGTGTGAACCCCGAATACGTAGAACGTTTCACTAAGGGTGCCGTTAAGGGCAAGACCGGTTCTATGACCGCTCTCCCGATCATTGAAACACAGGCCGGTGACGTTACCGCTTTCGTTCCGACCAACGTGATTTCTATTACTGACGGCCAGATCTTCTTGGAAACCGACCTTTTCAATGCCGGTATCCGTCCCGCTATCAACCCCGGTATCTCTGTTTCTCGAGTCGGTGGTGCAGCTCAGACTAAGGTCATTAAGAAACTCGGCGGCGGTGTTCGTTTGGCTCTTGCTCAGTATCGTGAGCTTGCTGCCTTCGCTCAGTTCGCCAGCGACCTTGACGAAGCAACACGTAAACAGCTCGAACGCGGCCGTATCGTTACTGAACTGATGAAACAGGATCAGTACCAGCCGCTGCAGGTTTGGGAAGAAGCATTGGTTCTGTTCGCCATCAACATCGGCGCTTACGACGATGTCGAAGTTAAGGACGCTCTGAAGGTCGAAGCTGCTATGCAGGATTACATGAAGATCAATCATGCTGATCTGATTGACCGCATTGAACAGCAGAAAGCCCTGTCTAAGGAAGACGAACAGCTCTTGACTGAAGCAGTTAAAGAGTTCAAGAAATCCGGTGCTTTTTAATAAGCCACGTTAGAGGATCCTAATGCCAAGTACCAAAGAGATACGAGCTAAGATCAGATCGGTGCACAACACCAGAAAGATCACAAAGGCGATGGAGATGGTGGCTGCTTCTAAGATGAAGAAGGCACAAGATCGTATGAGGGCTGCTCGTCCCTACGGAAATACGATCCGTAACTTAATCGGTCACCTTGCAGACGCTTCTACCGAGGCTGTTCATCCCTTCCTTCGTAAAGTTAAGGAAGTCAATAACATCGGCTTGATCTGCGTGTCCACCGACAAAGGCCTGGCCGGCGCTCTGAATACAAACATTCAGAGACTTCTTGCTCATACTTTCAGAGATTGGGCACAAGAAGGCAAAAAAGTCGAAGCTACTGCCATTGGTAACAAGGGCTTGGGCTTCCTCCAACGCGTTGGCATCCCGGTTGTTTCCCAGGTTACGCAGTTAGGCGACCGTCCTAACCTTGAGCGCTTGCTCGGAGCCATTAAGGTTCAGATCGAAGCGTTCCAAGAAGGCAGAGTTGACGTCGTCTACATTGCCTACTCTCGCTTTATCAATGCGATGAAGCAAGAGCCGGTTATTGAACAGCTTCTTCCGCTCCCGAAATCTGCGGTTGAGACGGACAAGCACGAGAATTCTTGGGACTACATCTACGAACCTAGCGCAGATGAAGTTTTGAAAGTTCTCCTTAAGCGTTACGTTGAGGCTCTGATTTATCAGGCTGTTGCCGAAAACATGGCCAGCGAGCAGAGTGCTCGAATGGTCGCCATGAAGGCCGCTTCTGATAACGCTAAGAAGCTTATCGACGATCTGGAACTGGTTTACAACAAGACACGTCAGGCCGGCATTACCAAGGAAATTACCGAAATCGTCGGTGGTGCTGCTGCAGTGTCTTAATTGAAAAGATATCGAATCGAGGAATACCTATGAGTATCGGAAAGATCGTACAGGTCATCGGCGCGGTGGTGGACATCGAATTCCCTCGCGACGAAATGCCCAAAGTTTACGACGCACTCGTTCTTGAAAAGGACGAAAACAACAAGCTGGCTGAAGAAGGCCTGACCTTTGAAGTGCAGCAACAGCTTGGAGACGGCGTAGTAAGAACCATTGCTATGGGTTCTTCTGAAGGTCTCCAGCGCGGTATGGCCGTTAAGGCTCTCGGACACGGCATTATGGTTCCGGTTGGTCCGAAGACCCTCGGCCGAATCATGGACGTTTTGGGACGTCCGGTTGACGAAGCCGGCGAAATCGGTGAAGAAAAACGTATGCCGATTCACCGTGCCGCTCCGAAGTTCGACGAACTGAGCCCGTCCGTTGACCTGCTTGAAACCGGCATTAAGGTTATTGACCTTGTTTGCCCGTTCGCTAAAGGCGGTAAGGTCGGTCTGTTCGGCGGTGCCGGTGTGGGTAAAACCGTTAACATGATGGAGCTCATCAACAACATCGCTAAGGCTTACGGCGGTTACTCCGTGTTTGCCGGTGTTGGTGAACGTACTCGTGAAGGTAACGACTTCTACCACGAAATGGGCGAATCCAAGGTTCTGGACAAAGTGGCCATGGTTTTCGGTCAGATGAACGAACCTCCCGGAAACCGTCTCCGCGTTGCGTTGACCGGTTTGACAATGGCTGAAGCATTCCGTGACGAAGGTCGCGACATTCTTCTGTTCATTGACAACATTTACCGTTTCACACTGGCCGGTACCGAAGTGTCCGCTTTGTTAGGCCGTATGCCCTCCGCTGTGGGCTATCAGCCGACACTGGCTGAAGAAATGGGTAAGCTCCAGGAACGTATTGCTTCTACGAAGGTCGGTTCCATTACCTCCATTCAGGCCGTTTACGTTCCTGCTGACGACTTGACTGACCCGTCTCCGGCTACAACATTCGGCCACTTGGACGCCACAGTTGTGTTGTCTCGTGATATTGCAGCTCTCGGTATTTATCCGGCTGTTGACCCGCTTGACTCCACTTCGCGTCAGATTGACCCGCACATCATCGGTGAAGAGCACTACTCTGTCACACGTCGTGTTCAGGCCACTCTGCAGCGTTACAAAGAACTCCGCGACATTATCGCGATTCTGGGTATGGACGAACTCTCTCCGGAAGACAAGCTCGCTGTTACCAGAGCTCGTAAGATCCAGAGATTCCTTTCTCAGCCCTTCCACGTTGCTGAAGTCTTTACCGGTCAGCCCGGTAAGTATGTTCCGATGAAGGAAACGATTCGCGGCTTCAAGATGATTGTTGACGGCGAATGCGACAAACTGCCGGAACAGGCTTTCTACATGGTAGGCACGATTGACGAAGCTTTCGAAAAGGCTAAGACAATCAAGTAATCCTAGGTGAGGGATCTTCCCTCACCGGCTACCTGGAGAATTAAATGGAAAAAACCTTAAAAGTCGACGTTGTTAATGCTGAGGAAAGCCTTTTTAGCGGCAACGCCGAGTTTGTAGCTCTGCCCGGTATCGAAGGCGAGCTCGGTATTCTGCCAGGCCATACTCCCCTGATTACGCTGATTCGTCCGGGTCTTGTTCGTATTCGCAAGAGTGCACAGGACGAGGAAGAAATTTTCGTAGCCGGCGGAGTTCTCGAAATCCAGCCCTTCCACGTGATCGTCTTAGCTGACGTAGCGATCAGAAGCAAGGATCTCGACGAAGCGAAAGCAAAAGAAGCTATGGAAAAAGCAAAGGCGGCTGCAAAGACTGCTGCCAGCGAAATCGAACTGGCGAAGGTCGAAGCCGAAATCGGTATGCTTGCCGAACAGCTCCGCATCCTTCAGAGAATCAAACACTAATACTTGTATTAGTTCTCTTAAACTCCGATCTTCTCATGGAAGTTTCGGAGTTTTTTCTTTTCTGCTTAGACTAAAATACCAAAGATATACTCAATACATGGAGAATCCAGTGATTTTAGTTTCTACCGATGGTTCCGAGCTTTCTGAAAAGGCAATCGTGACCGCAGCCAAGCTGGCAAAAAATCTCAATACTTGTGTTCTGGGCATAACCGTCGTCAAAGCTAAAGGTTCAGAGACCGCTGCAAGAACTTTGGATGATGTTAAAGATGCTTGTCAGAGAGTCGGAGTTCCGTGCGAAGTCTCGGAAGTTGTCGGAACTTCCATCCCTGACGCCATTCTCAAAGTCGCTCAGGAAAGAGACGTACGCTTTATTGTCATGGCTAGCCGCGGGTTGGGCACGCTCGGCTCTCTCTTTATCGGCAGTTCAACTCAGCAGGTCCTCGCCAAGGCCGACAGACCGGTCCTTGTGGTACGTTAAAAAAAGAACATTTGTTAAAGCGTCTTTCGGGACGCTTTTTTTATAAGGGCTCTTTCAGGATTTGTAATTACAATCCGAATCTGTTAAATCGTAATTTTTGCAACGGCTATGAAACTTCAAAACGATACTTTTCTTCGGGCGCTCTGTAAGTTACCCACAGACTACACACCGATTTGGCTTATGAGACAAGCCGGAAGATACCTTCCCGAGTACCGCCAGACTCGCTCTGAGGCAGGAAGTTTCATGGGACTGGCAACTAATCCTCATTACGCTTGTGAAGTGACCCTTCAGCCCGTGGACAGATACCCGCTGGATGCCGCAATTCTCTTTTCGGACATTCTGACGATCCCCGATGCAATGGGCTTGGGCTTATCTTTCGTTGCCGGTGAAGGTCCTAAGTTTGCAAAACCGGTTCAGGACGAAGCAGCCGTTAAAGCTCTTTATGTTCCTGATCCTTCCGACAAACTGAAATATGTGACGGATGCCGTATGCGAAATTAAGCGCGCATTGAACAACCGCATTCCCTTGATCGGTTTTTCCGGCAGTCCCTTTACACTTGCCTGCTATATGGTTGAAGGAGGCAGCTCTTCCAATTACCGCAAAGTAAAGGAAATGATGTATCGCCGTCCTGACCTTTTCAATGAGATTCTTGAAAAGAATACGGACGCTGTGATTGCTTATTTGAATGCACAGATTGAAAGCGGTGTGGATGCTGTAATGGTTTTCGACACATGGGGAGGCACACTGTCTCACGAGGCTTATCTTAAGTTCTCACTTCCCTGCCTGAAACGTATCGTCAATTCCGTCAAACGTGAGAGACACGGTCAAAAGATTCCTTCTATCGTTTTTACAAAAGGCTGTGCCCCATGGGTTAAAGAGATTTCAGAGATCGGTGCCGATGCGATGGGTCTCGACTGGACAGTCAGTCTCGGAGAGGTTCGTGCATTGACTCAGGATAAAGTTGCGCTCCAAGGCAACTTGGATCCTTCTGTGTTGTTTGCCGGCGAAGATGTCGTGAGACAAGAGGCCCGTAAGGTTATTGAAGATTTCGGTCATGTCGGAAACGGAGGACATGTCTTTAACCTTGGCCACGGAATCGACAAGGATACTGATCCTGAGGTCGTTGCCGCGCTTGTCGACGAAGTTCATTCCTACAGCCGTAAATTCCATTCCCGCTAAGCGTTTCAAAAGCATTTTTCTCCTAGCGGATTTGCTCAAAATTTACGGAAACGGCACTTTAAGTAAGGAGTTCAGTTCAAAATCGGTTCTCGGCTTGAATTGAACTCCGAAGTTTTCATAGGTTTGAAGGAAGATTACTAACATCGGATATGGCAAAAAGGATCGCTAATGTTATCGTGGACTCACCGATTAGGGAGCCCTTGGATTACCTTGTGCCTGCCGATATTGAAATCCAAGTAGGCCAGCGGTGCCTTGTACCGCTTGGAACAAGAAAGGTCGTTGGGATCGTTGTGGGCTTTTCCGAAGAAAGCCGATTCTCAAAATTAAGAGAGGTCATATCCCGGGTTGATGACATCGCACCTCTTTCATTCGGTTGGTTAGCGCTTACTTCGTTCGCCGCTCGCTATTATCAAAGCGGTTGGGGACAGGTGGCGATTCCTGCTCTTCCTAAATTTTTTAGAAAACTTCCCGGGAAACTTCATGAACGTTCGCTTGAACGTTTAAGAAAAGAGAAGAAGCGAGCCGTTAAGGAACCCTCAGAAAAACCGCATCTCAATTCGGAACAGAGCGCGATCGTTGAAGAGTTCCAGATGGATGGGGCGTTTTATCCGGCACTCATTTTTGGAATCACAGGAAGCGGAAAAACCGAGGTTTATCTCCATCTGATGGAGAAGGTTCTATTGAGTGATCCTGCAGCTCAGGTTCTTTTAATGGTGCCGGAAATTAACCTTACGCCCCAGCTTGTCGAAAGGGTGCAGAGTCGTTTTCCTCAATTGGAAGTCGTCTCCTGGAACTCGGGAATGGCGGAGGGACAAAAAGCCTCATCTTGGCTTGCTTGTCATGAAGGCAGGGCAAGAATTTTAGTCGGCACACGTCTCTCGGTATTTGCGAGCTTTAAGTCTTTAAAGCTGATCCTGGTTGACGAAGAACACGATCCTTCTTTCAAATCTCAGGAAGGAGTGAGGTATAACGCCCGTGATTTAGCACTGAAACGAGCATCGATCGAAAAAATACCCATTGTTCTCGGTTCAGCAACGCCGTCGCTGGAAAGTTATAAAAACGCTCTGGAAGGGAAATTCAAATTATTTAAGCTGACGCAGCGGGCAAACTCAAATGCTCATTTACCTGAGCTCTCACTAGTGGATATCCGGAAGGATAAGCCCGTTAACGGCCTGAGTCAGGAGACAGCGGATGCAATTACCGAAACGATTAATTCCGGGCGTCAGGTAATTGTATTTTTAAATCGGAGAGGCTTTGCTCCGGTGGTCGAATGTAAGAACTGCGGATGGCAGTCAACATGTCCTCATTGCTCGACTTACGCCGTATTTCATAAAACTACCGGGCGTTTAACCTGTCATTACTGCGGCTGGTCGACGCCTCTTCCGAAAACTTGTCCGAAATGCGGCTCCTACGAGCTGCTGCCGATAGGACGCGGCACTCAGAGGGCCGAGGAAGAACTGGAAACTCGCTGGCCGGAAGCAAGGGTTTCAAGACTGGATCAGGATTCCGCACGCCAGAGAGGAAGTGCCAGCAAGGTGCTCGATGCAGTTCATAACGGTGACGTCGACATCCTCATCGGTACCCAGATTGTCGCAAAAGGACACGACTTTAAGAACGTCGGGCTGGTGGTTGTGTTGAACACGGATCCTCAGTTGTTCTCTTCCGACTATAGGGCCAGAGAGCGGCTGTTCTCCGTTTTGATGCAAGTCTCGGGAAGGGCCGGCAGAGATAAAACGGAAGGAAAGGTTTTAATTCAAACGCGTTATACCGAAGATGACATTTTCAAGCACCTAAAATCCCAGGATTATGAAGGGTTCGCGGCCGGTGAACTTGAAGCCCGGCGAGCGAGTTTCATGGTGCCTTTCTCTGCTCAGGCTCTGCTTGTCGCAGAAGGTAAAGAGATTTCTTCGGTTCTGGCTTTTCTGCAAAAACTTAAGGCGCTGGCCGAGAAAATCAAAGGTCCTTCCGTGCGGATTTTTGAACCTGTACCGCTGACGGTCCAAAAAGTCATGGATATAGAAAGGGGTCAGTTACTGATCGAGGCGGACAACAAAGTTGAAATGCAGAAATTTTTAAATCGATTTCAGCCCGAAGCCCTTTCTCTGAAAGCCAAGGGTTCCTGGTATATCGATGTTGACCCATTGAATTATTAGTATGGATAGAAAAGATTTTGAAATTATGGCCCCGGTGGGGTCTCGCGAGTCATTGGCCGCGGCCTTTCAGGCCGGAGCAGATTCCGTTTACTTCGGCATCGGAACGCTGAACATGCGTTCAAAATCAGCCAATGAGTTTACGATCGACGATCTCAAAGAGATTGCTTCGCTTTGTGCCGAACGAGGCGTGAAGAGTTATTTAACCGTGAATACGGTTATTTACGACGAAGATTTGCCGCTGATGAGACAAATCGTTGATGCGGCAAAAGAAGCCAAGATATCTGCGGTGATTGCCTCGGATGCTGCCGTTATGATGTACTGCAAGCAAAAAGGGGTAGAAGTTCACCTTTCCACGCAGCTTAATATTTCCAACGTGGAGGCGCTGAAGTTTTACAGCCAGTTCGCCGATGTTGTTGTTCTGGCAAGAGAGCTGAATCTTCGTCAGGTAAAACGGATCTACGATGAGATCCAGCAGCAGCGCATTACCGGTCCTAAAGGCGACCTGATCAGAATCGAAATGTTCTGTCACGGTGCTTTATGTATGGCAGTGAGCGGCAAGTGCTACCTTAGCCTGAATAATGCAGGAAAAAGCGCAAACAGAGGTGCATGTATGCAGACGTGCAGACGCGCCTATATCGTTAAGGACAAAGAGCGTGATGTCGAGCTGGAAATTGACAATCAGTACATCATGTCGCCGAAGGATCTTAAGACAATCGGCTTCATGGATCAGATGATCAAGGCCGGGGTTCGCGTCTTTAAGATTGAAGGCCGAGCACGCGGTCCTGAATATGTCAGAACCGTCGTAGAGGCATACGATCAGGCGATTCGCCAAGCTCTGACGGGTGAATGGAATGAAGAGATCAGCAAAGCCTGGGATGCTCAGTTGGCGACCGTTTATAACCGCGGCTTTTGGGGCGGTTATTATCTCGGTCAGACTATGGGCGAATGGAGCAACCGTTACGGTTCACAGGCGACTGAGAGAAAGATTTACGCCGGTAAGGGGATTAAGTATTTTTCCAAAGCTCAGGTTGCCGAATTTTTGGTGCAGGCGGCTGAACTTAATGCCGGAGATAAGCTTCTCATTACCGGTCCGACGACAGGTGCAGTCTATGCCACGCTCGATAATCCGTACGTAGATGAAAAACCGGTGGAAAGGGTCTTAAAGGGAGAGCACGTCACTTTCAAACTTAAGGAAAAAATTCGAGAGAACGACAAGCTCTATATTTTGAAATCGGTGGTAAACGAGGAGCTATAAGTGCTCCGGAGGATGGCGCACCCGGCGGGAGTCGAACCCACTACCCCTGCCTTCGGAGGGCAGTACTCTATCCAAATGAGCTACGGGTGCGAAGTTAACCATTTTACCTAAGCAAAACAGAAGAAAGCAAATCCAAACACGCCTTTCCTCGGATAAAACTTCAGGACGAGAACTAAAAAGTCAGGGTTTTAACTTTAAAATCTTGCGCAAAGGAGATTGTATGAAATTACCTACCAGTATCGAGTTAAAAAAGAAATCCCGACTCCTCGCAATTGAGTATGGGAGTGATCGCTATGAGCTGCCCTTCGAATTTTTAAGAGTATTTTCTCCTTCTGCAGAAGTTCAAGGCCATACGCCCGATCAGGCAAAGCTCCAGGTCGGCAAACGTGATGTCGATGTCTTGGAAATTCTTCCTATCGGATCCTATGCCTTGCAAATTAAATTCAGCGACGGACACGACAGCGGAATTTACTCCTATGACTACTTGGAAGAATTAGGCAAGAACAAAGACTCACTCTGGCAGGCGTACTTGGAGGATTTGAAAGCGGCCGGTGCGAGCCGAGACCCCAACGATCCTGCTAATAAACGTTTTGAAGAGCCGCCTAAGAAGAAGTGCCCGAGCCATCACTGATATGAACGAACAGAACCAAAAAGAGAATCGAGCTGAAAAACTAACAGATTTCGGCTTTTCGAAAGTTAAAGAAGCCGACAAAGAAAAACAGGTAAAGGCTGTTTTTGACCAAGTTGCTCCGAAATACGATTTGATGAATGACGTTTTGTCATTCGGAATGCATCGGCTGTGGAAACAGTATGCAATTGATCGAGCTGAAATTCAGCCGGGTATGAAAGTTTTGGATATTGCCGGAGGAACCGGTGATATGTCCCTTTTGGTTCAGAAGAAACTTTCAGGTACCGGAGAGGTGTGGCTGTCCGATATCAATCATGAGATGCTGAAGATCGGAGATGAGCGTCTTAAAAATGCCGGCTACCATCCTTATGTTCTCACATGTGATGCGGAGTATCTGCCTTTTCCTGACGGATATTTCGATGTCCTTATTGTGTCCTTCGGCTTAAGGAATATGACGCACAAGGATCGGGCGCTCAGAGAAATGCAGCGGGTTTTAAAACCGGGCGGCAGACTCATGGTTTTGGAGTTCTCAAAACCGGTAGCTTTGATGCGTCCTTTCTACGACTTTTACTCCTTTAAAGTAATGCCGTTTCTTTCGGCAAAGATCGCAGGACACTCTGAAAATTATCGTTACCTCGCAGAGTCGATTCGGATGCACCCCGATCAAAAAACTCTTGCTAAAATCATGCGCGAGGCCGGGTTCGAGAGGGTTGAATGGAAGAATTTAACCTTTGGGATCACGGCTTTACATATCGGATATAAAAACTAATTTGAGGATCTACATGAAAAAATTCTTAGCAGCCCTCCTTATTGGTCTCTCTCTGGTATCCATCACATTGGATGCCTCGGCTGCCCGACTCGGAGGCGGTGCAAGTTTCGGTCGTTCTATGAGCGTTCCGAAGGCAGCTCCTTCTACTCCCTTCAAAGCTCCTTCCGCTGCTGCCACTAAGCGTCCGGCAACAGCTGCGGCTGCCGGTGCTGCTGCCAAGGCTCCGATGAGCATGGGCAAGCGCCTCCTGATCGGCGCAGCCGCTGCATTGGGCTTTATGGCTTTAGCCAATATGCTCGGTCTCGGTGAGGGATTTGCCCAGATGCTTATGATTCTGACGCTTATCCTGTTGGCCGTTGTGGCATTCCGCTTCTTCGCCGCCCGCAAGAGCGGAGCTTCTGCCGCAGCATCTGCCGGCGCTCCTGCCTCTCAGCCGACTCAGGATGCCGACTTCGGACAAAGCAGAAGCGAAGCCGCTGTGAGAGAACAGCCGGCCTTCAATCCTGCTCAGGCCGTTCGTCCGGGTTCCGCAATGGATCAGTTTTCCGATGAGCCTGCGGCAGCTTCGGAATCCACCTACGGTGCTCCTGCCGATTTCAACCAGGAAGAGTTCCTGAACATGTCCACCGCTTACTTCAAGATGCTTCAAAAAGCTTGGGACAGTGGAGATATGGACGATCTGGCCAACTACACGACAGATGACCTGTTCATTGAACTCACGCATAAGCGCCGCGAGATTAAGGGCGCAAACCTGACGGAAATCGTCAATCTGAATGCTTCCTTGGCCGGATTTGAAACTACTCCGACAGAGTACGTCGCTTCCGTTCTCTTTACCGGCAGCTTGAAGGAAAACGGCGAACCGACAGAAATCAAAGAAATCTGGAACCTGGTTAAGCCGAAGGAAGGCAAGACTGGCTGGCTATTAGCCGGCATTCAGCAAGCCTAAAGTTGTATTTTTACGAAAAATGGGGCTTAGGCCCCGTTTTTCTTTTAAGGCTCCCACTTTTTATCTACAATTAAAAGACTTAAGGCCGGAGTGACGTGTATTAGTCAGCCCCGTTTTTTAGTCATTTTTCTGAGGGTCTAGAAGCAGTGAAACTGACTCTGTTCGTTGGTTTATATTTGCTCTGCACGGTCGCTATCGGTCTCTTTGCCGCGACACGAGTTCGTAGTACAACCGACTACGCTTTGGCCGGACGTTCGCTTCCGCTGGTCATGGTGATTACGGCAACTTTTGCTACTTGGTTCGGAAGCGAAACCGTACTCGGGCTTCCCGGCCAATTCATTAAAAACGGTTTAGAAGGCGTTGTTGAAGAGCCTTTCGGATCGAGTATGGCTCTTATCCTCGTCGGTATGTTCTTCGCCCGAAAGCTGTACCGAATGAGTCTGCTGACGATCGGTGACTTTTACAGACGCCGTTACGGAGTTTCGGTTGAGCTCTGCTGTTCCATCTTTGTCGTACTCTCTTATCTCGGCTGGGTTGCCGCTCAAGTCGCAGCACTTGGACTCGTTATTCATCTTCTGACCGAAGGTTACGTTTCGGTCAGCAATGCGATGATCGTCGGCACGATTGTGGTTTTAATTTACACGGTTTTCGGCGGTATGTGGTCGGTGGCCCTGACCGACTTCTTCCAGATGATCATTATCGTGATCGGTCTTGTACTGGTGGCCTATTTCGCCGGCTCCATGGCCGGAGGCCCCGGCAAGGTGACCGAGTATGCCGTACAAAATGACCTTTTCAGAATCCTGCCGGAAAACAATTTCAAATCCTGGATGTTCTGGATTTCCGCGGCCATCACAATGATGATCGGATCGCTTCCTCAGCAGGACGTTTTCCAGCGCGTGATGTCGGCGAAAAGTGAAAAGATCGCCTGCTACGGTCCGATCTTAGGCGGCTCTTTTTATCTGCTGTTTGCTTTCGTTCCGATGTTTATTGTCATCGCTGCAACCGTCGGTGCGCCGGAACTTGCTTCCAAGCTGATGGCTGATGCTCCGCAGGAAATTCTGCCGACCTTCATCAAGGAATACATGCCTTTGTGGCTCAGAATTATGTTCTTCGGAGCAGTCTTGTCCGCCGTGATGTCGACGGCTTCTGCCACGATGCTGGCTCCGACAACGACCTTCGTAGAAAACGTTTTGAGAAACCTGATGCCTCTGAGCGACCAGAGAGAATTGAAGGCGATGCGTATTTCTCTGGTGGTTTTCGCTATCGGCGTTCTGACTTATGCACTTCTCATGGAAGGCACGCCGATTTATGAATTGGCAGCAATGGCTTATCAGTTCCCGGTTATCGGCGCCTTCTGGCCTTTAACACTCGGCCTTTACTGGAAACGTTCGACAACTCTGGGCTGCTGGCTTTCTATCATCGCCGGCTCCGCTGTCTGGATCGTTCTCTCGTTCTCAGGACTCGGAGAAGAATTCCCTGCACTGCTCGGCGGCTTCCTGGCTGCCGGACTCGGACAGGTCATCGGATCTCTTCTCCCGCTTCGTGCTAATCGCGAGTGCGTTCGCAATTGGCAGGAAAACAAAGACAAGTATCTCTATATTGCTCAATAACCTTAATTCTTCTTTTTATGAATATCGTTATCTTGGCAGCCGGCCTCGGCAAACGGATGTATTCGCATCTGCCTAAAGTCCTTCAGCCGGTTGGCGGCAAGGCTATGCTCAAACATGTTGTGGAAGCTGCAAGAAGGCTTCCCGATGCCGGAAAAATTATCGTCGTAGTCGGGCACGGCTCAGAAGAAGTCAAAGAAGCTATGGCGGATCAGCCGGTCACATTCGTCCTTCAAAAGGAGCAGAAAGGGACCGGACACGCCGTGCAGCAAGCACTCGAGGCGATCAATCCCGACGAACCGACGCTCATTCTTTACGGAGATGTGCCGCTGATTTCTACGGAAACGCTTTCGGCACTTGAAAAAACCGCCGGTGACGGTTTTGCTCTTTTAACCATTGATCTGGACAATCCGAAAGGCTACGGACGCATCTTGAGAGAAGACGGCAAGGTAATCGGCATCGTTGAAGAAAAGGATGCTTCCGAGCAGCAGAGAGCCATTAAGGAAGTGAACACCGGCTTTATGGTCCTTCCTTCCAAAGAGATGGAACGCTGGCTCGGTAACCTTAAAAACGATAACAAACAGCAGGAATACTATTTGACGGATCTTGTTGCTATGGCGGCGGCCGAAGGCCGTGAAATCAAAACTTTCAAGGCTCAGGATGCTTGGGAAGTTGAAGGCGCCAACAGCAAAGTTCAGCTTGAGGGCTTAGAGCGCGCATTTCAGCTCCGTCAGGCGAAAGAACTGCTGGAGAAAGGTGTTCGTCTGGCGGATAAGAACCGCATCGATATCCGCGGATCCTTAACCTGCGGCAAAGATGTTTTCATCGATGTCGGATGTATTTTTGAAGGAGACGTGGTCCTCGGAGACAACGTAGTCGTCGGACCGTACTGCGTCATAAAGAACACCAAAATCGGCGATGGAACGGTCATCGATGCTTACTCGCACTTTGATCAGGCTGTCGTCGGAGACACGGTCAAAATCGGCCCGTTTGCGCGCCTGCGTCCGGGAACCGCTTTGTCCGATGAAGTACACATCGGAAACTTTGTCGAAATTAAGAAGAGCGAAATAGGCAAAGGATCGAAAGTTAATCACCTGACTTATATCGGTGATACAACGATGGGTTCCGGCGTCAATATCGGAGCAGGAACCATTACCTGCAACTACGACGGTGCCAACAAATTCAGAACCGTTATTGAAGACGATTGTTTTATCGGAAGCGACACACAGCTGGTAGCGCCGGTGAAAGTCGGCAAAGGTGCGACAGTAGGCGCAGGAACGACAGTGACCAAAGACGTCAATGACAACACACTTGTCATCAGTCGTGTGAAACAAACAGAAATTAAGGGCTGGAAACGCCCGGTCAAAAAGAAATAAGGATTATCAAACTATGTGCGGAATTGTTGCCGGGGTCAGCTATAGAAATATTGTTCCCATTCTGACGGAAGGTCTTCGTCGCATGGAGTACCGCGGGTACGACTCCTGCGGTGTCGCTGTCGTCGATGACGGTCAGCTTAAGCGTTCCAGAACGGTTAAGCGTGTTCAAGATCTGATCAGACAAACGGAAGAAGACGAAGTTAAAGGTTCCACAGGTATTGCTCATACCAGATGGGCTACACACGGGGCACCTGAAATTCGCAATACGCATCCGCTTTTTTCCAATAATCAGATTGCCGTGGTTCATAACGGCATCATTGAAAATTACGCCGCCATAAAAGAAGAGCTGATCGGTAAAGGCTACGAATTCGTCAGTCAGACCGATACCGAAGTGATTGCTCACTTAGTCCACTATTATTACAAAGGCGATTTGCTGGGAGCGGTAGAAAACGTGCTGCGCCGCATTCGCGGCGCTTTCGCCTTGGCCATTTCCTGCAAAGATGAACCAGGCCGCATTGTCGCGGCACGCGTCGCCGCTCCACTTGTGATTGCTTTAGGAGAAAACGAAAACTTCGTTGCCTCCGATCCCATGGCCTTAGCCGGCGTTACCGACCGTTATATTTATCTCGAAGACGGCGATGTTGCCGATGTTCGGCAGCAGTCCGCCGAGATTTACAATCTTCAGGGCGATCAGTTTGTCCGCGTTGAGCGTCCCGTCTCGGTTGTTCAAGGTTTCAGCCAGAACATTGCGCTCGGACCGTACACGCATTACATGCAGAAGGAAATCTTTGAGCAGCCTCAGGCGATTTCCGATACCTTGGAAGGTGTTGTCGGTATTTCCAGCTCTATCTTCGGACATGAAACGCCCGCCATGTTTAAGCGCCTCAAACGCGTCCTGATTCTTGCCTGCGGCACGAGTTATTACGCGGGCATGGTTGCTAAGTACTGGCTGGAATCTCTCGCAAAAGTCCCCTGTGACGTGGAAATTGCCAGCGAATACCGTTACCGCGAATCAGTCCCTGATAAAGATACGCTGGTTCTTACGATCTCTCAGTCAGGAGAGACCGCTGATACGCTCGCAGCGCTGGAACATGCCAAGAGCCTGGGCATGGACATGACGATGACGATTTGCAATGTCGCAACGAGCGCCATGGTGAAAAGGACTCGTGCACATTACATTACTCGTGCAGGTGTAGAGATCGGTGTCGCTTCCACGAAAGCCTTTACCACTCAGCTCGCAGCCTTGTTCCTGATGACCTCGGCGATTGCCAAAGAAAAAGGCTTGCTGTCTGAAGAGGAGGAAAAAGCTCGTTTGAAAGACATGCGCCACCTGCCTGAGGCAATGCGTGCAATTCTCGAAAAAGAAAACGAGATCAAAGAGTGGGCCTCTGTATTTGCGCAGAAGAACAACGCTTTGTTCCTGGGACGCGGGATGCATTATCCGATCGCCTTAGAGGGCGCATTGAAGCTGAAAGAAATCAGCTACTTACATGCCGAAGGCTATCCGGCCGGAGAACTTAAGCACGGACCTCTGGCACTGGTTGATGCAGAAATGCCGGTTGTCACGGTCGCCCCGAACGATGAGCTTTTGGAGAAACTCAAAGGCAACATGGAAGAAGTTCGTGCACGTAAGGGTGAGTTGTTCGTGTTCTCAGACCAAGGATGCAACATCCAGCCGTCCGAGGGTATGCATGTTATTCAGCTTCCGGAAAATTACGCCGTTCTTTCTCCGATTCTTCATGTCATTCCTCTCCAGCTGCTGGCTTATCACACAGCCATCGCAAAAGGAACGGATGTGGATAAACCGAGAAACCTGGCTAAGAGCGTGACGACGGAATAATCGTCTCGTTTGGACTCCAAAAGCAAAAAGCCGGCGAAATCGCCGGCTTTTTGCTGGGTATGAGCTTTAGGAACCTGCAATGAAGGTTCTGATGCCGGAGCCGATGAACTGCACGCCGATACAGATAAGCAGGAAGCCCATCAGTTTGGTCAGTACAGCAGTGCCCGACGGTCCTAAACGGCCGGAGATGTAATCTGCCGAACGCAGAACGATCCAGGTGACGGCGCAGGTTAAAACGATGGCGACGCCGGTCATGAAAAACGCACCGGCCATGTCCATAACGTTGGGAAGTTCAGCGATTTCGGAAGCAATACCGATAACAACGGCGATCGTACCGGGGCCGCTGATGCCCGGCATGGCAATCGGGAAGAAGGAATAGTCATCCTTGTCACGGCGCACAACCGGGGCACCTCCTTGATCTCGGGAACCGAAGAGCATTTGGTAGCCGATGATCCCGACGACAAAACCACCGGAAATACGAAGCGCTCCATAAGAGATGCCGAAGAAGACGAGAAGCAGGTTTCCGGCAGCCAGACTTACCAACATGATGGCTGCAGCGTAATAGCAGGACCAGTTAGCCTGCTTTTTACGCACGTCTAACGACATGCCCTGCGTCAAACTGATGAAAAGCGGAATCTTAGAGAGCGGGTTTGTAATAACAATGAGACTGACAAATCCGCCGAAGAGGTATTGCAAATAGAAGGAATCGAGCATGACCCGAAAATCGAGGTAACTAAAAAATTAAGCTGAATGATAAGACGATTGAAAGAAGAAAAAATGACTTTCTAGGGATAACGCCTAAGGGAATGAAGCGGATCTTCAGGAGGTCTTGTTTTTGCAGACAACTCTGCGCTGCAGTATCGGCAGCTTAAGTCTGTATCATTCTAGATTTGAGATATTTGATAAGAATATCGGCGCAGAGACGAACTTCATCGCTGATGATTTGGTCGTTCAAAGAAACAGAGACGCCGCAGAGACGTTTCATGTAGAGGTCAGCCTTAAGCATTTCGATATAATGCTGCGCCAGCGGTTTGAGTTCCTCAAGACTTAACGGGAGCTTGTTTTCCAGTACTTTGGCAAAGCAAAGGTAACTTAGTTCGGCTCCTTCGGTGTAATACCAGTTTCCAATATCCGGGTCTTTAGCGGCTTGAGAAAAGATGAGGCGCGAAGTATTGACGGCCCGATCATCCAAGATGGATGTCAGGAAGACTCTTCCGAAAACAATGAGCTCCTCTTCCCAAGGACGAGACTCGTCGTAATGTTCTGCGTATGCGAAATAGACCTCTTCCACCAAACTCTTCAGGCAGGCGAGAAAAAGTCCTTTCTTGGATCCGTATAACGAATAGATGGTTGAGCGAGAGCCGCCGGCGTCAAGGATGATCTTTTCCAGAGAAGCTCCCTCGTAGCCGTGTTCCAAAAATACTTTAATCGCCGTATTTAATAGCTTCTTTTGGCGATCTTCTCCTCGTTTTGTTTTAGGAGTGTTACTTTTCGGAACGATTTCAGTCTTCATTTTGAGAGCTCTGTGCGTGGCATCAGTGAATGTACTGTACCATACGGTACATTATTTTATGGGTAACAATATGAAAAGACGTAATTTCGGGCTGAGCCTTATCTCCTTATTGTTAATGACTCAGGCACCGGCCTTTGCTCAAGAGAAAAAAGAAGTTTGTTTGGTGGTTCCTTTTCCTCCGGGCGGCGGCGGAGACAACCTGGCTCGGTCCGAAGTTGAATATTTGTCCAAGAATTTAGGGAGCACGGTATGGATTGCGAATCGTCCGGGAGCCGGCGGCAATATCGGCACAAGCTCGGTCGTACAGGCTGCTCCTGACGGCAAGACCTTCGGCTACGTCACGAACGGCATCTTCTGCGTCAACCCGCTCCTCTACAAGACGACAAACTTCGATCCGATGAAAGATCTGATCCCCGTCGGACAACTTTCTAAGATCGGTTTGATCATGGTTTTAAATCCGAAAGCAATTCCCGGCGTGACGGATTTACCCTCTTTGATCAAGTACGCCAAAGAGCATCCCGGTGAAGTTAATTTCGCCTCCTCAGGCGTGGGGACCACAAGCCACCTCGCGGGTCAGTATTTTGCTCAGGTAACAGGTACAAAACTTACTCATATTCCCCATGCAGGCGGCGCGGCGGCTCTGGTTGAAGTATTGGCCGGCCGTATTCCTTTCATGATCGACGTGAGCAGCAACGTTCTTCCTCACATCCGCAAAGGAGCCTTAAAGGCCCTTGCCGTTACGACGCCCGAACGACTGACAGCTGCCCCTGAAGTCCCGACGATGAAAGAGGCCGGTGTCGACGGTTATGAACTTTACGCTTGGGACGGATTCGTGCTGCCGAAGGGAACGCCGGCTCCCGTAGTAGAAAAATTCTCCAATGCCATTAAGGCATTAAAGAACTCGGAAGATGCCAAGCAAAAAATCTTAAAGCTCGGCGCGGAACCGGTATTTTCGGGCGCAGATGAATTTGCAGCCTTTATTGCGGCAGAAAAACCGAAATGGAACTCGCTTGTTTCTGAAATCAAAGCAGATAGCCACTAAAATTTGCCCATTATTTACGTATTGAGGAATTAAAAATGCAGCCGATGTTGGATACGTCACATCTTCCCCGAGTCCCGGAATGGAAAAAGGCCGGAGATTTCGAAGATATTCTTTACGAGAAATCAGAAGAAGGGATTGCCAAAATTACGATTAATCGTCCGCAGGTGCGCAATGCATTCCGTCCCTTGACCGTTAGAGAAATGGAAACGGCTTTGGCAGACGCTCGTGACGACGAAAACATCGGTGTCATCATTCTTACCGGCCAAGGAAAAGATGCCTTCTGCTCCGGAGGAGACCAGAAGGTTCGCGGCAACGGCGGCTATGTCGGCGGCGACGGCGTTCCGCGTCTGAACGTTTTGGATTTCCAGCGTCAGATCAGAACCTGCCCGAAACCCGTCATTGCAATGGTTGCCGGATGGTGTGTCGGCGGCGGTCATGTTCTTCACATGATGTGCGATCTTACGATTGCTGCTGACAATGCACGTTTCGGTCAAACCGGTCCCCGCGTCGGTTCTTTTGACGGCGGCTGGGGTGCATCCTACATGGCCCGCATTGTCGGACAGAAGAAGGCTCGCGAAATTTGGTTCCTTTGCCGTTTCTATGACGCGACAGAAGCACTGGAAATGGGTTTAGTGAACACGGTGGTTCCTTATGAAGAACTGGAAGCCGAAACCGTGCAGTGGTGCCGTGAGATTCTTGCCAATTCTCCGATTGCTATTCGCTGCTTGAAAGCCGCCCTGAATGCGGACTGCGACGGTCAAGCCGGTTTGCAGGAACTTGCAGGCAACGCCACCCTCCTGTATTACATGACCGAAGAAGGCAAGGAAGGTAAAGAGGCTTTCCTTGAGAAGCGTCGTCCTAACTTTAAGAAGTTCCCTCGTCTCCCCTAAGCCGAGAGGGAATATGTCGATCGATTTAGATCACAAACTGTCGGTTCTGGCCGCAGCAGAGGAAGTTCCTGATGCTGTGGCCGTCCGCAGCAACGGTGATTGTCTGACGTACAGGGAACTTGCCAAAAAGGTCCGAGACATCCTGCCTCGACTCGGTGACGCGCGCCCTTACCCGCTTGTTGCCCGTCCTGATCTTGAGACGCTGATTAAGGTCTTCGCGCTCTTGGAGCGAAAGCAGCCGATCCTGCTTCTCCATCCGGGTCTTACCGAGCACGAACGCAATACGCTCCTCTCAAGTGTTGAAGGACTGGATCATCATTTGCCGGAAGATACGGCTGTCATCTTGTTTACTTCCGGAACTACGGGACTGCCTAAGCCCGCGATCCTTACCCGAGAAGCATTGACTGCCAGCGCCGAGGCCTCTCGAGACAACATTCCTCTGAGTCCCGGCGATGTTTGGCAGCTGTCGATTTCACCCGCACGTATCGGAGGCTTCTCCATTCTGACGCGGTCTTTGATCGCAAGATCGGCAATTGCGCTCGGGCCGAAGTTTTCTCCGAAAGAATACCTGCGCCGTCTGGAGGTTGATCACGTTACCTACTCTTCTATCGTTCCGACGATGCTGCGCATGATTTTTGATGAAGCGCCCGAATGGCGCCCGTTAAAAACATTAAAAGCGCTTTTAGTCGGCGGGGCTCCGACTTCAGAAAAGCTGAAAGCGGAGGCCGAGGAAAAAGGCATCCCGATTATTCTGACGTACGGGATGACAGAGACGGCAAGCAATGTCGTGACAACACCGTTTGCGGAACGCTATCAACGCACTTCCGGAAGCGGAAAAATCAATAAAGGCGTACAGATAAAGTCAGAAGACGGACACCTCTTCATCAAAGGACCGATGCTGATGCACGGTTATTGGGGAAGAGAGCCCTTGGTGCCCGGCGCGTGGTTTGACAGCGGAGATATCGGAGAAGTCGATCCGGACGGCTCTGTGCGCGTCTTTGCCCGTCGTAAGGACGTCATCCTGAGCGGCGGAGAAAATGTCTATCCTGCGGAAGTTGAAGAGGCGCTGGAAACAATTCCCGAGGTTAAAGAGGCGTTGGTTTTAGGTCTGCCCGATGAGACTTGGGGTGCCATTGTGACGGCGCTGCTCGTTCCGAAAGATGAGCAGAAATTGCCTTCCGATGCAGAACTGGCATTAAGACTCAAGCCTATCCTGGCTTCTTATAAGTCTCCTCGACGGATTGCCTGGGTAAAGGAGCTCCCGAAAACAAAAGCCGGCAAACCGGATCGGAATGCCGACAATCTGAAAGAGGCAGCCTTCCGGACCCTTCACTACAAACACTAAAAACACAAACGGCTCGTTTCCAGAGCCGTTTGTTATATGGAAAGCAGTTTTTTACCGCTTACTTCTTCGCTTCATCCGAAAGTTTCACGGGAATGAATTCTCGACTTCCGTTCCTGTCAACGAGAACCGCCAGGCTGCCTTTGGCTTTGCTGACGACTTCGTTTAAGTCCTTTTCGGTGCGGATCTTTTTACCGCCGGCGCTAATGATGATGTCACCTCTTCGCATTCCGGCTTCAGCGGCTGCTCCGTAGACAGACTCGACAAACAATCCGTTGGAAACGCGTTTCTTTTCTTTGTCATTGAGCGGTCTGACATTGGCGCCGAGGGCATTGTTCTGAGAAGCGGCAGGCTTCTTAAAGTTCAATTTGCCGTCGGTGGGCATCTCTCCGACCACGATGACGAGGTTGACAGGCTTGCCCTCGCGCATTGCCTTTACTTTGACCTTGGCTCCCGGCTTTGTCGAAGCAACGGCCTGAGACAGTTCTCTGATATCGGCTATCGGCTTGCCGTTGTATTCGATGACGATGTCTCCGTCACGCAGACCGGCCTTATCGGCAGGACCGTCTTTTTCGATCTGAGCGATCAGGGCGCCTTTAGCGTCCTTCAGGTTAAAGCTCTTTGCCAATTCAGGCGTGAGCTGCTGCATCAGGATGCCGAGTCTTCCTCTGGAGACCTTGCCGTTTTTCATCAGCTCGTCTTTGATCTGAACAGCCAGATCAATCGGGATGGCAAAGGACAGGCCCATGAAACCGCCGGAAGTGGAGAAGATTTGGGAGTTGATACCGATGACTTCTCCCTTCATGTTGAAGAGCGGACCGCCGGAGTTACCGGGGTTGACGGCAACGTCGGTCTGGATGAACGGAACGAACTGTTCGTCGGGAAGGTTACGGCTTTTAGCGGAAACAATCCCCGCGGTGACCGTATTGTCCAGCCCGAAGGGGGCGCCGATAGCGGCCACCCATTCTCCGACCTTGACGTCATCGGATTTTCCCAGTTTTACGACGGGGAGGTTTTTGCCTTCAATCTTGATGACGGCAATATCGGTTTTCGGATCCGTACCGATGACTTTAGCTTTAAATTCACGTTTATCAGTGAGGTGCACGGTGACTTCATCGGCGCCGTCGACGACGTGATTGTTTGTGAGAATGATGCCGTTAGGATCGATGATGAAGCCGGAACCCTGGCCGCGGCGTTCGGGTGTCATACCCGGGCCGTTGAAATCCCCGAAGGGGAAAGGAAAACCGAAACGGCGGAGCATTTCAAGCTGCTCGTCAGGCACGCCGTTTTGCGGTCCGAGGCGCTTTGCTTTTTTAACTGTCGAAATACTGACGACGGCTTTACCGTTGTCCTCGACTAACTTTGTAAAGTCGGGCAGACCGGAAAGCTGGGAAGTCTGAGCGTGGGCTTCATGAAAGAAGGATACGTTGCCGAAAGAACCGGCAGTTAAGGCCGCTGCACAAGCGATGGTCAGGACAGCCGGCTTAAGGAGCTTATTGAAAAACATGCTTCCTTTTCTCCTAAGAAATGAGCGGAAAATTGCTTTCTATATTAAGTTTCGGACTTAATTAAGCCTTAATCTTCAAAGAGCTAAGGTAAAAAATTATGTCATCTATTCATCAGCCTCAGGGGGTTGATCTTCTACGGCAGCCTTGCAGATGGGAAAGTCGATGCTGAAGCAGACGCCCTTTCCTCCGATGCCTTCGGAAATAGACGGTTTGCCTCCGTGCAGCTCTGCGACGCGCCGCACAATCGCCAATCCGAGGCCGGTGCCCGGAATCGTTTTCGTTCCCTCCGCTCGATAGAAACGTTCAAAGATTCTTTCGCGTTCGGCTTCAGGTATTCCGGGACCGTTGTCGCAGACACGGATCGAGGCTTCCGTATCCTTGATCAGGGTCTCAATTCGTATTTCGCCGCCTTCGGGGGTGTAGCGCAGTGCGTTATCGCATAAATTCGTCAGCAGCAGCCGAAGGGCGTCTTCGTTTGCAACCACGACCGTCGGTGTTTCCGACACTGCCCACAAATGAATGTGCTTCTGTTCGGCGATGGGACTGAGATCTTCTGCAACGGAACGAGCCAGCTGCGTCATGTCCACGGGAAGGAAAGGTCTGGAGCGGTTGTCCGGGTCGAGGCGAGCCATCGTGAGAAGCTGAGTCACGAGTCGAGTTGCACGCTTAACGCCGTCCTTTAACCGTCCGAACGCTTTTGCCCTAGCCTCATCCGTCTTTGCTCGTTCGGCGAGCTGAATTTGCAGTGTGAGCGCGGTCAAGGGTGTTCGAAGTTCATGGGCGGCGTCGGAAGCAAATCGCTGCTGGGCCTTAATGCTTTCTCCGAGCTGGCCTAAAAGGTCGTTTAAGGCGTTCACCAAGGGCACAATCTCTCGCGGCATGCCCTTCATGGACAGAGGCTGCAGAGAGGTCGGAGACCTTCTGGCAATGGCTCCCGTCGTTTTATTAAGTGCATGAAAGCCTTGTCCGATGATGACCCAAACCACAAGTCCGACCAGCAGGATCATGACAAAAAGCGGGAGCAGGACCGGCTTAGCCGTTTGAAACGCGATTTCGCTGCGGATAAATCTCGGCTGTGCGGCCTCGACAATCTGGCCGTACGGATTTAAAAAGGTATACGCGCGCCATGTCTTGCCGTCCAGCTGGAAGTCAGAAAAGCCCACGCGGTCCATTACCGGCAGGGATTCCATCCGTCTGGACAAGGCAACGGTGCCGCTGATCGGATCGTAAATTTGTACGACGATGCTCTGCTCTCGGTTGCCGAAGCGGCGCTTGAGCTGTACGACGTCCTGAGAGCGAATATTGTCAAAGGAAAGAGCGACTTCGCGCAGGGAGTCATCCAGCAGGCGGTCGACCTCCCGCTGGACCGAGTAATACATAGCGGCTCCCGTGGCTATGGTTGTCAGTGCCAGTACGATGCTTAGGGCAACGAGGAGCCGGGTCTTAATTGAGTACATTAGGTTTCGAGGACGTAGCCTACGCCGCGGACGGTCTTGATACTGTCTTCACTGAGTTTTTTGCGAAGATGATGAATATGAACCTCAATTGCGTTGGAGCCGATTAAAGATTCGTAGTTGTAGAGTTTTTCTTCCAGCTGAGCTCTGGACAATACGATTCCAGGACGCTCGGCCAAGGCAAATAAAAGCGCGTATTCCTTGCTGGATAAGAGTACGGATTCTCCGTTAAAGAGCACTTCGCGCGTCGAAGGATTAATGGTGAGGCGCCCTCTGCGAATGATCGGATCACTTCTTCCGGCCGAACGGCGCAGAAGCGCACGGATTCGAGCACTCAGCTCATCTAAGTCATAAGGCTTGATGAGGTAATCGTCGGCACCGGCATCGAGACCCTCAATGCGGTCGTTTACGGTATCGCGGGCGGTTGTGACGAGGACAGGCGTGTGATTTTTACGGAAACGGATTTCCTTTAATACAGCGAGGCCGTCCTTGCCGGGCAGGCCGAGGTCAAGAATGACTAAAGAAAACGGAGTGGTATCCAGGGCAATGATCGCAGAGTTTCCGTCTTTTACCCAGTCGACGGCATACCCTTCTCCTTTAAGGCCGTCAGCGACGGCTTCCCCAATCATTTCGTCGTCTTCTACTAACAGAATTCTCATCTCATTCTCCGATACCAAAATTTGCACAGTGTTTCATTCTCGAGAACTCAAAAAGCACAAGTACCGAGACTATCTCGCTATAGTTGGTGTAAAAAATTATCAGCTATTACGATACGCCATAAAGGATGGAGGCGCATATGAACGATTATCCGATTGTAACGGATGAGAACGGGGTGCCGAGGGCTCCGGTTCCCCCAAGTTTAGTGACGGTTACTCGCGTGGTTTATGCACTGCATGCACTATCCATTTTGATCGGTGTCTTTACCGGTGCCTCTATCGCGACGGCCTTTGTCTTCGGATGGCCTTCCATTATTGCCGTCATCATCAATTACGTTGAGCGCAGCGACGTGCGCGGAACCTACTTAGACAGTCATTTCTCCTGGCAGATTCGCACGTTCTGGTACGCGCTGCTGTGGATCGTCATTGTTTGGATCCTCGGGCTTGCGCTTGCCGTATTCCTGATCGGCTTTGTTATTTGGATTGTCGGCTTTGTCGTGCTCGGGATCTGGGTGTGCTATCGCATTGTTTACGGCTGGATGAGATTGTCCGACGGTCGGCCGATGCCCATGTAATCCTGAATTGAAAGCGAGACAAACAGTTCAATAGAATTTTCTCTGATCGGCCTCGAGATACCGAGGCCTCGTCGCACAAGGTGCAGAAGGATGATTCTTCAGAATTTTTTGCTCGCTTTTCCGTTATTTTTCCTGGTAGGGCTGGGATTTTTTTCCGCGAAAGTCAACCTTATTGACTTTAATGTCGGCAAGGGGCTGGCTAAGTTTGCCTTCAACATTGCTATTCCCTGCATGCTCTTTCAAACGATTCGGGGCGCCTCGAACCTGCCGCCTCCGGATTGGAATATCGGACTTGCTTACTTCGGTTCGTGCGCTCTGGTCTTTCTGCTTACCTTCTTTGTCGGCCGCAAAGGGTTTCATTTACGAGGAGATGAGAGCACGGTTTTTGGCATGAGCGCCATTTTCTCAAACAATGTTCAGCTCGGTATCCCGCTGGCGATTTCTTTGCTTGGTGAAAATTGTGTTCCTTCCATTGCCTTCATTGTTTCTCTGAATGTATTTTTGCTTTGGGTTGCTGTCACGGTTGGTGTCGAGCTTTCTCGGAGCCGCGAGGCATCAATCCTCGGGACTTGTCTTGAAGGGTTATGGAGAACGATAAAGAATCCTGTGATTATCGGAATCCTGCTCGGGCTTTTGAGTTCATGGCTCGGCATCAGCCTTCCCGGACCTTTTGAAAAGAGCATGGATTTGCTTTCCGCATCTGCGACGCCTGTCGCTTTGTTTTCCGTCGGCACGGGGCTGAGCCGTTATAAGCTTTCCTCCCACATCCGTTTAACCGGTGCCTCGATCTTCTTAAAGCTCTTTATTCAGCCGACTACTGTTTTTCTTTTGTGCGCCTTATTCGGAATTGCCGGTATAGAGCGTCAGGCGGCATGCCTTTTGGCTTGCCTTCCCGTCGGCGTGAACGTTTATATCATGGCCCAGGAATTTGGAGTGATAGAAGGCCCTGTCGCGAATTCCTTGTTGCTGACCACCTGTTTTTCGATGGCAACTGTGCCGCTAATGACCACGGTATTTAATTTTCTGTGAAGAAAAAACAAAAGCCTCCGGCTCAACCCCGGAGGCTTTTGACGGCAGAGTCTGTCGAATTAAGGATGCCTGAAAAAAATCATGAAACTTGCCACTCCGACACAGGTCCATGCGACCAGCGGGGAGAATAAGAAGGCTAAGAATCGATTTCTGGCTTTGAAGCCTACTCCGTAGACAAAGCAGAAGCTCATTCCTAAAAGAAGAAGGACAAGCCAGCCATGCGGTACAGAGCTCATATCAGAAGCAATCGCACGCGGATAAATAATCACAAAGGCTGCGACTGATAAGGCAATCAGGAAAGAAAGAATCCTCATGCGCTTCTATTTCTCTTGGTCGGACTGCTTCGGGAAATCGAATCCGAGGGTAGCCAGGGCAGAAAGGCAGATCATGAAGAGAACTGCACAGATCCAAGCTAAGTATGTCATTGCTTACTCCGGCTGCCCGCTCACACGGGCAGCATAGTTATGTTGGATTAATAAAGATTCTTCGAGTTTTCCTGAATCATCTTATTCGTCAGTTTTCCGCTCATCACCTTATAGGCCCAGCCGGTATAGATGAGAACCAGCGGCAGGAAGATCAGGGTAACGATCAGCATGGTGAAAAGCGTGAGCTGAGAGCTTGTGCAGTCCCAAATCGTCAAAGAGGAGATCGGGTTCGAAGAGGACGGCATCAGGAACGGGAACATCGCAACGAGCGGTGTGAAGACAGTTCCGATTTCAGCTAACGAAGAGAAGACGATAGCGACGCCGGCCTTAAGCTTGCTGACGCTGAGGAAGGAAATCAGAGCGCCTACAACCGCGAGTGCAGGGAATGTCCAGAGAACAGGATAGTCGGAGAAGTTCTTAAACCAGGCACCGGCCTGGACTTCCACAGCCTTATTCAGCGGGTTCGGAAGCATGTTGGGGTCAATCGCGGAAGTGATGACAAACCCGTCAATTCCCATATACACCCATACGCCGGCAAGCAGGAACAAGACGATGAACAGCAAGGAAGAGACTTGTCCGCAGATCTTGGCTCTTTGCTGAAGCACACCTTCGGATCTCAAGACTAAGTAGTTTGAGCCCTGGGCAACGATCATGGCGATGGATACCAAACCGCAGAGGATGGCAAACGGATTGAGAAGGGCCCAGAAGGAGCCGGTATAGAAACTTCTCAGATGATCGTCGAAGTGGAACGGTACACCTTCGAGCAAGTTACCGAAGGCGACGCCGCAGACCACCGGCGGAACAAAGCTGCCGACGAAAAGGAGCCAGTCCCAGGAATTTCTCCAAGTCTTGTTGGCGATCTTACTTCTGTAGTCGAAGCCGACCGGACGGAAGAAGAGCGCGAACAGAACCAGCAGCATGGCCCAGTAGAAGCCGGAGAAGGCTGTTGCGTAGATCAAAGGCCAAGCGGCAAAGATGGCACCGCCGCCGGTAATGAACCAAACTTGGTTGCCGTCCCAGTGAGGAGCGACAGAATTGATCATGACACGGCGTTCGTCGTCATTCTTACCGATGAAAGGCAGAAGCGTTCCGACGCCCATATCCTGACCGTCCATGACGGCGAAACCGGCTAACAGAACGCCGATGAACAGCCACCAGATGAGTTTAAGTATTTCGTAATCGATAAACATAGTCACTGTCCTTTACTTAGCAGCTTGTTCGTGGTGATAGGCACCGGTTCCTAAAGAGCTGGGACCGAGCTTAGCAAAGCGCACCATGAGCCATGCTTCCACAATTAACAGACCTGTGTAGAGGAATACTAAGGCGCCCAAAGAGCCCCACAACGAACCGACAGACAGAGAGGAGACGGAGAGGTGAGTCGGGAGGATTTCCCAAATGGTCCAAGGCTGACGGCCGTACTCGGCAACAAACCAGCCGGCCTCACAAGCGATCCAGGGGAGCGGGACTGCAAAGAGCACGAGCTTGAGCCAAAGGCGTTTTTCTGCAGCCACTCTGCGCAGAGAGTAGTAAACGGAAAGTCCGAAGATCAGCAGAAGGGCGACACCGGCTCCGGCCATGATACGGAAAGCGTAGAACATGGAATTGATGGAGTACGGAATCGAGTCATTGGCAGCCTGCTGGATCTGAGCTTCCGTGACTTTATTGGTGTCGGGCTGATACTTCTTAGTCAGCAGGCCGAAACCGAGATCTTTCTTGTGTTCTTCGAACGTGGCTCTAGCCTGAGCATCGTTCGGATTCTTACGAAGCTGTTCCAAAGCCTTGACAGCGACCACACCTTGAGTGATACGTTCTTTGTTTTCCGCAATGATCTGGTTCAGACCGGGAATCTGCTTATCCAAGGAGCGGGTAGACAGGATGCCGGCGAGCCAGGGAATAGTGATTTCGAAGGTATTCTTCTTCAGTTCGGGGTCGGCAAACGCAATGAGAGCCATCGGAGCAGGCGCAGGTTCGGTTTCCCAAAGGCCTTCCATCGCGGCGATTTTTGCAGGCTGATCCTGAGCGACGAGGTAACCAGATTCATCGCCCTGCTGAGCGGTGAAGATCGCGGCCACTAAGCCGAAGACAGCGGCGATGCGGAAGCTGCGTTTAGCAAAATCCATGTCGCGGCCTTTGAGCATGTACCAGGCAGAAATAGCCAGAACGAAAGCGGCGCCGGTGCAGTAGCCGGCAGAGACGGTATGGAAGAATTTGGCCTGGGCCCAGGGGCTGAGGAAGACGTCAAAGAAGTTCGTCATCTCCATTCGCATGGTTTGGTAATTGAAGGTTGCACCGACTGGGTTCTGCATCCAGCCGTTGGCGACCAGAATCCACAGAGCGGAGAGGTTAGAGCCCAAAGCCATGAGGAATGTACAGAGCAGGTGGGTTCCCTTCTTGAGACGAGACCAGCCGAAGAAGAAGAGACCGATGAAAGTGGACTCTAGGAAGAAGGCCATGAGACCTTCAATCGCCAGCGGAGCGCCGAAGATATCGCCCACATAGTGAGAATAGTATGACCAGTTGGTTCCGAACTGGAACTCCATGGTGATACCGGTGGTCACACCCAAAGCAAAGTTAATTCCGAAGAGTTTTCCCCAGAATTTCACCATGTCTTTGTAAACCTGTTTGCCCGTCACTACGTAACAAGCCTCCATCGCTACGAGGAGCATGGAGAGTCCGAGGGTGAGAGGCACGAATAAATAGTGATACATTGCCGTAGCAGCAAACTGGAGCCGTGACAGGTCAACTAATTCAGTTGAGATCATTATTTTTGTCCTTGAACGGTATTAACAACAGAAGGAGTGTTAAGAAACCTTGCGCTGACAGCTTCAGCACTTTGGTCCGTCTTCGTTTCCGGGCCGAAGAAAAGGAAGAAAATGACCGTGATCAGAGCGATTTTGCAGCCGATGACCACAGCCAGTTTGATTCCTAGCCGCTCGGAGGAGCGGTCTGAGTTTTTTACTGCCATAGAGGATAAGTTTCCGAAAGTTTCTAAACGTAACTAATTGTAGATTCAGAATCCCTAAAGAGAGAAGTCCCGAACCAAATCAAGCAAGATATTTTTGTATTAATCAGTTTTCTATCGTGGGATTGGGCGCCGGCACGTCGTCTCCGTCTTCCCATGCAAAAGGCAGGATCGCCATAAATGCAAAGAAGATGAGGGCGACTGCGACAACCAGCCACTTCCACAATTTCTTTTTCTCTTTTTGTTCCATTGATTTCCCAAAAGTAATACTTTGTGGGTATTTTCGCCTGATAAAAGCTGATTTTTAACTTCTCTGCCTAAAAAGGCCATAAAAAACTCCGGACGATGCCGGAGTCTCATTTGTATTTCAGAGCGGTTAGGCTTCTGCTTTTTCAGTTGTTTTTTTAGCGGCGGTCTTTCTTGCCGAGGCCTTCTTCACTGCGGTTTTCTTTGCGGCAGCTGCTTTTTTAGGTGCAGCGGCTTTTTTAGACTCGTCGCCTGCGGAAGCCGGTTCCTCTTTTGCCGAAGACTTCTTAGTCGTTGTTTTCTTGGCAGCGGTCGCTTTCTTCGGTGCGGCGGAATCGTCCTTGGCTGCTTTGGCGCGAGTGCGTTTGACAGGTTTTTCTTCTGTTGCAGCTTTTTTGACTCTCGGTCTGCTGCTGGCCGTCATTGCCGGATCCTTGAAAGTAGGTGCACGAAGGATTTCGACGGGTTCTTTCGGTTCTTCGGGGACAGCTTCAACCACAGTTTCTTCCGTGACTTCCTCTTTCATCGGAATGCGCACGACAGGAGGAGGTGCCTTGGCATCTTCTTCGTTGATTTTCCAGAGAACTAAGAGTTCTTTCTGGGTTGGAGCTTTTCCGGTTTTGAGTCTTTCTCTTCTTGCTGCAACAGAGTCTCTGACGATTTTCTCAAGACTGTCCAACGGAATGCGATTAAGATCGATGAACTCAATGGCGCTTCTATCCTCAAGGACACCGGTGAGAAGAGACTTATAGTTTTCGAGAACGGACGGTTCGGCGATGAACAGAATCATTCTCTTTTCGGTGGATTCAAGAGCAAAGAGCGGCCCCTGGAGTTCATAGAAAGCCAAACCGTAACGCATGCTCTCTCTGACGCCACGCGCAGAGCGACGAATCATGCTGCAAACGCGGGCCATAGCGACACGTCTATCCGCCGGCAAATCTCTAAGATAGCCTCCTACGGTAGTTGCGGTAGGACTCATTAAATTTCCTCCAAAAACCAAAAACTTAGGCAAACTATCATTATATCCCAAAACAGGCTTTTATTCCTGCTTTTGGGGGTTAAATATACTGAAGTTTATTAAGTTTTCAATCTTAGGAGGACTTTTTCATTTCCAGAAAACGTATTCTGCAGAGAAAGGAACTTTCAGCAGCTTGCCCGCCTCAGACGGGGTGCATCCGCTGCTGTTGGGCATACCGCCTTCCGGTTTCAGGCGCTGAATGTATTTGACGCCGTTAAAAACTCCGGTGCCGGGGTCGGAGACGGCTTTCATCAGTGCGTACTTGTTGTCTTTTTGAGGATTCGCAGGGTCGGCCCAAGCGATGATGTGGGAGGAAATGATTCGCGAGCCGTCTTTGTACTCGAAAGCGCTCATCGGGCCGGAAAGTTCGGCAACGGCTTCACCGCTCTTGTCCTTAAGCTTGGCCTGAGGCTGTTCGAAGCGCCAGTAGGTGCCTTTAGCATCGGCGGCGCAGCGGAAAATCTGGATGCCGCTTCCTTCCAGTGTGAGGAAAGCCTGTCCGGACGGAGGCGTCAGCTTTTCCATAGAAGGCTGTTTGCTTGTGTTCAGCGCCGTGTTAATCGAACTGCAGCCGGCAAGCGCCAGTGCAGAGGCGGCCAAGAGAGCGAAGGATAATCTGTTTTTCACGATCTTCTCCTGTAAAGAGAGTTTCACTGTAATGCAATCGACTAGGGCTCTTTGTCGCCGTTACCCTTATTAGGATCCGCAGTTGTAACAGAAGTGAAATGGCGGGAAGCGATAAAGGCGGCTAAGGCGAGGACTAAAGCGCAGATAAAGTAAGGCAGGCCGCCGAGCATTGATCCCGGGCTCTGCGCCGCCGTATGGACTAAAAGAGGCGTCCCGAGCAGAGGCGCGGCGACTCCCATCAAACTGTTTACAGACGAGATGGTTCCCATGGCCTCCCCCTGTTCGGATGCCGGGACGGAATGAGAGACGATGGAATTCAGCGTCGGCGGAACGGCAATGGACAGGAAATTGCAAAGCATCACCAAGTAAGTCAGGGGGCCGTAAGTGACCAGTCCGAAGCAGAGGTAGGCTAGAGCCCCGGAGCCGAGTCCGTAGAGGATCAGTTTTTGTTCGCCGAATAATTTTAAAAGCTTTTTGAGCAGGAAGCCCTGGACGACTGCGGTAACGAGACCCATGACGACCAAAGAAAGTCCGATGTTAAACGGCGTCCAATGGAAGCGGAAATTTGTAAAAAGCGTCCAGGTCGAATGCAGCATCGACTGAGCGAACCCGCTAAGAGCAATGACTGCGATCAGGGCGCCGATGTATTTGAACTTTGTCAAACGGGCAAGTGAGGAAAGCGGGTTGAGGGTTTTGAAATTGATTGCCCGATGCTCTCTTGTTTTTAAAGATTCAGGAAGGACAAAAATCCCGTAGAGAAAATTGAGCAGAGAGAGACAACCTGCGATAAAGAACGGCAGACGAACGTCGTTTTCGCCGAGTATTCCGCCGAGGGCAGGACCGAGAATGAAACCGATGCCGAAGCAGGCCCCGAGTTTGCCGAAGGCGGCAGCGCGGTGCGCCTTATCAGTCACGTCGGAAATGTAGGCTTGAGCAACGGCGATGTTTCCGGCGAACATGCCGCCCAAGATTCTTGAAAATAAAATGACGGGCAGCGACTGTGAAAGCGCCGGCACGAGGAACATAATTCCCAAACCGAAAATTCCGAGCAGCAAAACGGGTCTGCGTCCGTAACGATCGGAAAGGGCTCCCAAAGTAGGAGCAAAGCAAAACTGCATCAGTCCATAGGCGACCAGCATTGCACCCAGCCACCATGCCTGCGCAGACTGTGATCCTGCCAAATCGCCGACTAATTGCGGCAGAACCGGGATGATCAAGCCAATGCCGAGGATGTCCAAAAGGACGCAAATCAGGATAAACGGCACTCCTGCCGCAGTGTTTTTCATGTGGAAGTAAGGTGTTTGATCGTTTCGTTACAGGTGGAAAAAATTACCACGTTTTCAAGATAGCTGAAAAAAATCGGTAAACTGAGGCCGTATTGGAAATTACTTCTTACAAATCTCATGAAAAGAACTATCCCTTTTTTAATCACGCTTATTAAACAAGGATCATTGGTCAAGCAGATCATTGCCGGTTTGGTTTTGGGCATATTGGTCGCCCTGGCTTTCCCGGGATTTGCACAGGGCTGCGGAGTACTTGGCTCCTTTTTCGTCAGCGCCTTGAAAGCCGTGGCTCCGGTCTTGGTTTTTGTTTTGGTCGCCGCCTCCATTGCGAATCAGGAGAGCACCACGAATACGGCCATGAAAGACGTTATCGTTCTTTATTTGGTCGGTACATTCCTGGCAGCCTTAGTGGCGGTATTTGCAAGTTTCCTGTTCCCGACGCAGATCGCACTCATTGATACGAAGGATGCATTATCAGCGCCCGGCGGCATCGGCGAAGTTGTGAAGAATCTGATCTTCAACATCGTTGATAATCCGGTCAAAGCAATTGCCAACGCGAACTACATCGGTATTTTGGCTTGGTCTATCAGCTTGGGCGTTGCTCTTCGCTATGCTTCCGACGAGACTAAACGCATTGTGACGGATCTTACTGCTAGCGTTGAATACGTCGTTCGCTTCGTCATTCGCCTTGCACCTATCGGTGTTTTCGGGTTGGTTGCCGAAGTCGTAGCTACCACCGGTTTGGCCGGCATGATGAGTTATGTCCGCCTTCTGGCCGTGCTGATCGGCTGCATGATTTTCATTGCTTTGATCGTCAATCCGCTTTTGGTCTTCCTCTACACCCACAAGAATCCCTATCCTTTGGTTTGGGCTTGCCTGAGAGAAAGCGGTGTGACAGCCTTCTTCACACGTTCTTCTGCTGCGAACATTCCTGTGAACATGAACCTCTGCCGTAAGCTCGGTTTAGACGAAAAACTCTATTCGCTGTCTATTCCTATCGGCGCCACCATCAACATGGGCGGAGCCGCAGTGACGATTACCGTTCTGACGCTGTCTGCTGCTTACACGTTAGGTGTTCAGGTCGATGTTTTGACGGCACTGCTTCTTTCCGTTGTTGCAGCGGTTTGCGCTTGCGGTGCTTCCGGCGTTCCCGGCGGCTCGCTCCTGCTGATTCCGCTCGCCTGCGGACTGTTCGGTATTGACCAGAACGTCGCTATGCAGGTGGTGGCTGTCGGTTTTGTGATCGGTGTACTGCAGGATTCTGCCGAGACCGCATTGAACTCTTCGACGGACGTTGTCTTTACGGCCGCTGCTTTCGAGCATCATCGCCGCAAATCACAGAGCCACGTCTAACGGTCAATTGAACCGCTAACAAAAAACCTTCCGA